>JBEVKB010000045.1:0-68901 GCA_040509875.1 Steroidobacteraceae bacterium
TAGAATACCGGCCTGTCACGCCGGGGGTCGCGGGTTCGAGTCCCGTCCGCTCCGCCATCTGGACTTCCAGTGACACTGGGGGAAGTCCAGCACGGGCAATGCAGATTGCTTCGTTCGCTTTTTGGGTCGCGCAGCGCGCGCCCCGGAACTCCTCGTACGTCATGCATTGCTCTCGCGTTGTCCAGACAACGGTAGGTACGGATCGCGGTATTAGGAGTTCGTGGTGCTGCAGAAAATCAGAGACAAGGTCAGCGGCTGGGTCGCTTCGCTGTTCCTTGGCACCGTCGCCATCGTGTTCGTTTTCTGGGGCATCGATTTTCAAAGCAATGCCTCGGCCTATGCGGCGAAGGTCGACGGCGAGAAAATCCCCGTAGAAACTGTGCGCAAAGCCTGGCAGCAGCGCATGACCCAATTGCAGCAGATGGTGCAGGGTGAAGTGCCGCCGGAACTGCTCAAGGCGCAGAAGTCGGCAATGCTCGACCAGTTCGTGCGCCAGAACCTGCTCACGCAGCGCGCCGTGAAAAACGGCTATCACGTCACCGATGAGGCGCTCGCGGCTCGCGTGATGGAGATTCCGCAGTTCCAGGCGGATGGCAAGTTCTCCGCCGATCGCTATCACGCACTCATTGCACAGGCCGGCCTGAGCACCGCGAAATTCGAGGCCGATCTCAAGACCGAACTGCTGGTGACGCAGGTGCAGAGCGCCGTCATCGATTCGGCATTCACCACTCCCTATGACCTGGAACGCCGCTATCGCCTGGAGAAGCAGGAGCGCGAACTCGATTACGCATTGATCGCCGCCAGCTCGTTCGCCGACCAGATCAAGCTCACCGACGAGCAGGTGCAGGCCTGGTACGACGGTCACAAGAGCGAGTATCTGACTGCGGAGACTGTCGACCTAGAGTACGTCGAGCTGACTCGCGCGAGCACCGAAGGCGGCGTCACAGTCACCGAGCAGGCACTGAAAGATTATTACGCGCAGGTCAAAGAGCGTTTCGAGAGCCCCGAGCGTCGCAAGGCCCGCCACGTTCTGATCACTGCCACCGATGGCGTGGACGATGCCGCCGCTCAGAAGAAGGCGCAGGAAGTGCTGGACAAGGCCAAGGGCGGAGCGGATTTCGCGCAGCTCGCCAAAGACAATTCGAAGGATCCGGGCTCGGCAGCGCAGGGTGGCGATCTCGGTTGGGCACAGCGCGGGATGTTCGTCGGTCCGTTCGAAGATGCGTTGTTCGCCATGCAGCCCGGCGAGATCCGCGGTCCCATCAAGACCCAGTTCGGCTATCACGTGATTCGCCTGGACGAAGTCGAGAAGGGCAAGCTGCGTACCTTCGAAGAAGCCCGTCCCGATCTGGAAGCCGAATATCGCAAGGAACGCTCCGAGACGCTGTTCTACGACGAGTCGCAGAAACTCGCCGACCAGTCGTTTTCCAGCCTGACTACGCTTGCGCCGGTATCGAAGAATCTGAAGCTGCCGCTGCACACGATCAAGGGATTCACGCGGCAGGGCGGGGGTGAACTCGGCGCCGAGCCGGCCGTGATCGAGGCTGCTTTCAGCGAAGACGTGGTCGAGCGCCGGCAGAACAGTCCGCTGCTAGCTATCGGTCAGGACAAGGCCGTGATACTGCGTGTCACCGATCACAAGCCTGCCGAAGCGAAGCCTCTCGCCGACGTGCGTGCGCAGATTGAAACGCAGTTGCGCGCCAAGCTCACTCGCGATGCCGCTGCGAAGAAGGGAGCGGAGATCGTCACACGTCTACAACAGGGCGGCGCCTGGTCGACCCTCGCTGGCGATAACTTAACGAGCGTAGGCAAGCGATACGTCAATCGCCAGGATGCGATTGCGCCGCCCGCAGTGGTGCGCGAAACGTTCGCGGTGCCGGTCAACAAGATCGCCGAAGCGAAACCGTATTACGCGGGTGTGGTAACAGATGACGGCAACTATGCCATTTTCGCGGTGACCGCCGTCCGGGCGGGCGATCCTAAGCGCGAGTCGGAAGCCGATCTTTCGGCGCGACGCCTGCAGTCCGAGCGCGAACTCGGCAATGAAGAATTCGCGGCGTACATCGCCGAGGCGGAAGCCAAGGCGGACATCGTTCGCAACGAAGCGGTTTTCGACTGACGCATCTCGCGGAGTGATCGACATGGGTTTTCTGACCGGTAAACGCATTCTCATCGTCGGGCTCGCCACCGAGCGCTCCATCGCTTACGGCATCGCTTCGGCCATGCATCGCGAAGGGGCCGAACTCGCGTTCAGCTACCAGGAGCGATTCAAGGATCGGGTCGAGGGCATGGCGGGCGAGTTCGGCTCGAAAATCGTGTTCGAAATGGATGTGGGCAGCGACGCGAGCATCGAAACCGCATTCGGGCATCTACGGCAGGAATGGGATTCTCTGGACGCTGTGGTACACGCCGTGGCGTTCGCGCCTGGCGACGCTCTGCGCGGAAGCTTGATCGAAGCTACGACGCGTGAAAATTTTCGCATCGCTCACGACATCTCGAGCTACAGCCTGATCGCCATCGCCAAGCAGGCAGTGCCGATGATGAAGGGCCGGGCAGGCGCCTTCCTCACGCTGACTTACCTGGGCGCCGTGCGCTCGCTACCCAGCTACAACGTCATGGGCCTGGCCAAGGCGAGCCTGGAAGCCGCCGTGCGCTTCCTGGCGGCAGACCTGGGGCAGCAGGGCATTCGCGTGAATGGCATTTCGGCCGGTCCGATCAAGACGCTTGCGGCTGCAGGCATCGGTGGGTTTCGTTCGATTCTCAAGCATGTCGCATCGGTGGCGCCTATGCGTCGCAATGTGACCATCGAGGAAGTCGGGAACACAGGTGCGTACCTGTGTTCGGATCTCGCGTCCGGAATCACGGGCGAGATCGTCTATGTCGATGGTGGCTTCAGCACCGTTGGGATGGCGGTCGCGGAGTAGCTGCGCTTCCGGCTTCGCCGGGAGGCCCTCACCCGCGCCAACTACGTTAGCGCGACCTCTCCCGAAACCGGGAGAGGTAAAAAACATTCTTTAGATACCGGCGCGACGTCGATCCCCCGTGTACATCACCAGCCGCTGGCCCGGCTTCAGCGCATCCGACTTCAGACCGTTCCAGCCGAGTATGTCGGTGAGGCTCACGCGGAACTTGGTAGCGATGCGCGACAGCGTATCGCCTGCCTTCACAACGTAAGTCGTCGAGCTGCCCACTGCAGCGGGGTTGCTCGCGGCGAGCGTGGCGACGCCAGGAATCTTCAATACCTGGCCGACCGACAACGTGTCGTTGCGGCTCAAACCGTTGGTGTCCGCCAGGCGTTCCATGCTGATTCCATGCAAGCGCGCAATGCTCCAGAGCGTATCGCCGCTGCGCACCTTGTGTTTGCTGTTGTTGCTGGCAGCAGTACTGCTGGTGCTGCGAGTCGGAGTGGCCGTCGGTTCTGAGTAATCGACAGCAGCGGTTCTCGTGTCCAGCGCGCCGCGTGGTGCTGCTGTGATCACGAGATCCTGCCCCGGATGAATCATGGAACCGCGCAGCTTGTTGGTGGAACGCAGTGTGGCAACGGATACGCCGTACTTGTCGGCGATGCCGCCCAGCGAGTCACCTGGACGAACTCGATGATAGACGACGCGAACTCGTGATTCAGGCGGCAGCGCCGACAGCCCTGCAACGACGCGCGCCTCGCGATCAACCGGTACGAGCAGGTAGTAAGGACCATCTGGGTCGGTCACCCAGTGATTGAACGCCGGGTTCAGCGCGAGCATTTCTTCTTTCGACAGCTCGGCGATTTCAGCGGCAACGTGCAGGTCGATCTGTCCGGCGACGGTGATCTTGGCGAAGTAGGGCTCGTTGGGAATCGGTGCGAAAGCGAGACCGTGCGCGGTCGGGTTGGCAACGATGCGCGACATGGCCAGCAGTTTGGGCACATAGGCGCGGGTTTCTTTCGGCAGCTTCAGGCTGAAGAAGTCAGTGGGCAGACCGGCGGCGCGATTGCGTGCCACTGCGCGCGCAACTGCAGCTTCACCGCAGTTATAAGCAGCGACTGCGAGCATCCAGTCGCCTTCGAATTCCAGCGACAGGAATTCGAGATAATCCAGGGCCGCGGAAGTCCCTGCGAGCACGTCGCGACGACCGTCGTAGTACCAGTTCTGTTTCAGGCCGAAGCGGCGGCCGGTGCCGGGAATGAATTGCCACAGGCCCGAGGCGCGGGCGCGTGAATAAGCGACTGGATTGAAGGCGCTTTCCACGATGGGCAACAGAGCGAGTTCGAGCGGCATGCGGCGCGCTTCGAGTTCCTTGACGATGTGATAGAGGTAGCGCTCGCCACGTTTGAGCGTGCGATCCAGGTAATCGGGATGGCTGGCAAACCAGCGCACTTCCTGGTCGACCCATTCGTGATCCACATCGTCGATGTCGAAGCCGTTGCGCATGCGGGCGAGCAGGTCGCTCTTGCCGTCACCGGGAGCATTGTTTGCGCCGAGTGCAGTCACAAGCGGGCGGTCGCCGCGGGTTTTGGCATCGAGAGTCTCGATGGCCGCTTCGATCTGTTCGGGACCCGATGTGCCGATGTCGGCTTCATCGACCTTGATGCCTGCCTGCGCCATTTCCTCTGGCGTGATGACGGCGGCTTCGTCCGTGTCCGGGGAAGTGGCTACATGACTGCAACCGGCAGCGAATAAGGCGACGACCGCTGCAACAGGGGCGAGCAGCAATGCCGGGTAGCGTCGAACTGTAACCATCATCCCTCCATCCGTGGGCCACCAGTTGGCCCTCTGAACGCTTCACCTCGCCCGCGATGCAGGCGTCGAAATAATTTTGTTGCGACAGTCGACCACGTGAAGTTCACGCCACTGCAGCCACTTGCCAGATTCAGCCCTTGAAACCGTCCTTCCATTGACGAATGACTGCAAAAACTTCCGTTGAATTCAACCCTCTACCCGCCCTTGCTTCCGCGGCGCGTATCACAGTCTTTCGATTGCATCGCAGGAAAGGATTCACATTACGCTCCTGCCTTATGTTGGATGGCACCGTTGCCTCATGCCGCGCCCGTTTCGCCTCGCATTCACCGAGATAAGCAGCGGTGTCCCTGTTCTCCGGTTCGACCGCAAGGCCGAAACGCAGATTGCTCACCGTATATTCGTGCGCGCAGTAGACGAGTGTCTCATCGGGCAAGGACGCGAGTTTGGCCAGCGACCCGACCATTTGTTCCGCAGTGCCCTCGAATAGGCGACCGCAGCCGCCGCTGAACAGCGTGTCGCCGCAAAATACTGCGCCATGACCCGCATAGGCAATGTGCCCCGATGTGTGGCCGGGCACATCGAGGACCTGAAAATCCAACTGGAGTTCGCTGAAGGTGCAGCGGTCGCCTTCGCGCATCGGCTGCGGATTCCCTGGAACCCGCTCCGCCGCTGGTCCGAATACCGGAACCTCGTGCGCCTGTAGCAGACTCGCGACTCCGCCCACGTGATCGTTGTGGTGGTGAGTCAGAATGATTCCGGAGAGTTGCAACGAGCGGTGGGCGAGAGCCTGGTGGACCGGTGCTGCGTCGCCCGGATCGACGGCCACTACTTTCGTCGCATCGTGCGGCGAGTGGATCAGCCAGATGTAATTGTCGGCGAACGCCGGTACCGGGGTGACCTGGAGCATTGTTTCGTCGAGCCGACCGGTAGAAGTTTTGCAATAGGCATTAAACCCCGTCAGCTTGCTCCTGGGCAAGCATTGATGAGGTCACGGGGCGTCGGACTACAACATTGTCCGTCTTATGCAATATCGCACGGATCTGCTGCCGGTGACCCCACGCTCTTCGTCATCGGCTATCCTTCGCTCCCATGAACGAACACAGCGCTCGTGAATTGCAGAAATGGCTGCGTTCCTCGCCGCAGGGAGCGCGCCTTTACACGCTCGAGCAAAAGCTCATGAGCGAATCTCTCGCGCAGGTCTTCGGCTGGCAATTGCTGCAGATCGGTTTATGGGGCGACGACAACGGGCTGATCAGCGATGCACGCACGCAGCGCAAGTCGGTGCTGGCCTGGCACGGGGAGCACGGATCCGGCCACAGTTCGCTGATTCGCTCCCGCACCGATTCACTCGCGATCGCCTCCGACTCGGTTGATGCAGTGCTGTTGCCGCACACTCTGGAGTACGAAGCCGATCCGCATGAAATATTGCGCGAGGTGGGCCGTATCCTGTCGGGCGAAGGTCATCTCATCATTCTTGGTTTCCGGCCGTTTTCCGTCTGGGGGCTGCGGCACCTGTTCGCGAAGCACGGATTCCCACCCGGCCTCGAACGCATGATCGGCGAGGGCCGTCTGCGCGACTGGATGAAGCTGCTCGGCTTCGAAGTGGTCGATGCACGGCGCTACATGTTCGCTTTGCCCTGGGGTTCGCCCGAAGCGTCATCGCGAAGCGTGTTCGAGCGCTCCGGCGAGCAGGCATGGCCCATGCTCGCAGGCGGCTACATGCTCAAGGCCCGCAAGCGCGTGTACACCCTCACGCCTATCCGTCCGCGCTGGCGCTTCCGCCAGAAGGTCGTCGGCGGACTGATCGAACCGACGACGCGGATGGGCACACCCGACCGACCGCAATGACCATCGATGGGTAGGGGATCAACGCATGTCCCGGCTTTGACCCTTGCACTCGCGTGCCTTCGATGTCAGTTTCTCGCCGCGTTCAGCCCCATCACGTCTCACTCGAATTCAATCCATGGACTTCATCGATCTCAAAACCCAATACGCCCGCATTCGCGAATCGATGGACGCGCGCATCCGCGCAGTGCTCGATCATGGCCAGTACATTCTCGGACGTGAAACCGTCGAGCTGGAACAGAAGCTGGCGGAATACGTCGGCGTCAAACATTGCATCGGGGCATCGAGCGGCACCGACACGCTGCTGATCGCGCTCATGGCGCTCGACATCGGCGCCGGCGACGAGGTGATCACTTCACCGTTCACTTTCATCGCCACCGGCGAGATGATCGCGCTCGCGGGTGCGAAGCCGGTGTTCGTGGATATCGATCCGAAAACCTACAACATCGATCCGGCTCTCATCGAGCGTGCGATCACTCCGCGCACCAAGGCGATCATGCCGGTGTCGCTGTACGGCCAGTGCGCGGATTTCGATGCGATCAACGCGATCGCACGCAAACACAAGCTGCCCGTGATCGAGGACGGCGCGCAGAGCTTCGGTGCGGACTATCGCGGCAAGAAGTCATGCGGCATCAGCGACATCGGTTCGACCTCCTTTTTCCCGTCGAAGCCGCTGGGCGCTTACGGCGACGGCGGCGCACTGTTCACCAACGACGATGCGCTTGCGAAGGTGATGAGCGAGATCCGCGTGCACGGCCAGGATCGCCGCTACCACCATCCACGGCTCGGTATCAACGGCCGGCTCGATACATTGCAGGCAGCAGTGCTGCTGTCCAAGCTCGAGATCTTCGATGACGAAGTGGCGGCGCGTGCGCGTATCGGCGCTCGCTACACGGCGCTCATCGACGAAGCGTTTGCCGACATTCATGAGCCGGAACGACGTGCGTCCACGCCGGCGCTCGCCAGCGGCTGCACCAGCGTGTTCGCGCAATACACGGTCGAAGTGTCGAATCGCGCGACGGTGGAAGAGGGCATGAAAGCACGTGGCGTCCCCACGGCAGTGCATTACCCGGTGCCTTTGCATCGGCAGCCCGTGTTCGCATCGCTGCAGCAAGGCGCGGGAAGTTTCCCAGCGGCTGAAGCTGCGGCGGCGAGAGTCATCAGCCTGCCCATGCATCCTTACCTGAGCGAGGATCACCTGGTTCAGGTCGTGAAAGCGCTGAAGGCGTCGGTGGCGGGTTGATGCGACAGATCATTCTGGATACCGAGACGACCGGCCTCGAGCCCGAAGCCGGTCATCGCATCATCGAAATCGGCTGCGTCGAAATGTTCAACCGTCGCAAGACGGGGCGGACATTTCATCGCTACCTGTGCCCGGATCGCCAGGTCGATCGCGGCGCGCAGCAGGTTCACGGCCTAACCAACGAATTCCTGGCGCAGCAGCCGCGCTTCGCCGAAATCGTGGATGAATTTCTGGAATTCATCAGCGGCGCGCAACTCATCATCCACAACGCCGCATTCGATATCGCCTTCCTGGACGCGGAGCTCAAGCGCCTGCCGGTTTCGCGACAGATCGCGAATCTCTGCCAGGTGCTGGACACGCTGCCGCTCGCACGCAAGATGCATCCCGGCCAGCGCAACAGCCTCGATGCGCTGTGCAAACGATACGGCGTCGATAATTCACGTCGCGAGTTGCACGGAGCGCTGCTCGACGCGCAGATCCTGCTCGATGTCTACCTGGCGATGACCGGTGGCCAGACCACGCTCATCCTCGGTGAGACCCAGGAATCCCGCTCCAACGTCGCGCTTGAACTCGGGGCCATCGTCCGGCCTCGCGGCGTGATGGTGGTCATCTCGCCGTCGCCAGAAGAACTCGCCGCTCACGAGCGTTCGCTGGCCGCGCTCGACAAGGCGAGCGGCGGTAAAACCTTGTGGCGCGCACTCGCTGCCGAACAGCAGGTGGCACTTGCGAGCTGACGGCGCAGCCGCGCCTGCTTCTTTCTCGCAGGCATTGGCGCGTAACTTTCTTGGCAAGGCGCCCGACTGGTACAAGCTGACCATCGTCGGTTTTCTCGTCGTCAATCCGCTGCTGATGCTGTTCGGTGGCCTGTATGGCCCTGCGATCGCAGGCTGGTTGCTGCTGCTCGAATTCATTTTCACGCTGGCGATGGCGTTGAAATGCTATCCGCTGCAGGCCGGGGGATTGCTCGCAATCGAAGCTGTACTGATCGGCTTGACGACACCCGAATCGGTTTACAGCGAGACCATTACCGCGGTGCCGGTGATCCTGCTGCTGATCTTCATGGTGGCGGGCATCTTCTTTCTGAAAGACCTGCTGCTGTTCATTTTCACCAAGATCCTGCTGGGCCTGCGCTCGCAACTGGCGTTGTCACTGATCTTTTGCGCCACGGCGGCGCTGCTGTCCGCGTTTCTCGATGCGCTGACTGTATTGGCCATGGTCATCACCGTGGGCACCGGCTTCTATCATGTCTTCCACCGCTTCGCGTCCGGCAAGGTGGCCGAGGCCGAACACCGGTTCGACTTCGACGACGACGTGCACGAACGGCATCGTTCGGATCTAGATGCCTTCCGTGCCTTCCTGCGCGGCCTGATGATGCATGCCGCTGTCGGCACTGCGTTGGGCGGCGTGATGACGCAGGTGGGCGAACCGCAGAATCTGTTGATCGCCAAACACGCCGGCTGGAATTTCGTGGAATTTTTCTTGCGGATGGCGCCGGTGTCCCTGCCGGTTCTGATCGCGGGACTCGCGACATGTGCCGTCGTAGATCGCATGCGCTGGTTCGGCTACGGCACGCCGCTGCCGGCTGCAGTGCGAGCAGTGCTCCGCGACTATGCTGGCAACGAAGCAGCGAGGCGCAGTGCGCGCGACGTCGCGAATCTGGTGGTGCAGGCAATCGCTGCGATCCTGCTCGTCATCGCGCTGGGATTACATCTCGGTGAGGTAGGGCTGATCGGGTTGATGGTCATGGTCCTTGCCACGGCATTCACCGGCGTGACCGACGAACATCGGCTAGGCAAGGCGTTCGAAACGGCGATGCCATTCACTGCGCTGCTGGTGGTGTTCTTCGCTATCGTCGCAGTCATCCACGATCAGCATTTGTTCGAGCCGCTGGTGCAGATGGTGCTGCAACTCGAGGGCCGAGCGCAGGTCGCGATGCTATACGTAGCCAACGGGCTGCTTTCCGCCATCAGCGACAACGTCTTCGTCGCCACTATCTACATCACCGAGGTGAAGGCTGCGTTGCTCGAAGGCGCCATCACCCAAGAGCAGTTCGATCATCTTGCGATCGCGATCAACACGGGTACGAACATTCCGAGCGTCGCCACGCCGAACGGGCAAGCAGCTTTCCTGTTCCTGCTGACGTCGGCACTGGCGCCGCTGATCCGCTTGTCCTATGGGCGAATGTTGATGATGGCGTTGCCGTACACGATCGTGATGAGCCTCACCGGATTGCTGGCGGTGATCTACCTGCTGTAGCGTGCGCAATCCTCACGGGCCGTAGCGTCCGTGATAACGAACCTTCCGCCACAACCACAGCGGTACGCGCACGATTCCATAGAATTCGTAGAGCCAGGAAAATCGGTCCGGCAAGCCCAGTCGCAGGGCATCCGGCAGCAGCAGTATCTGGTGACGCAACTCAGTCGACCAGTAACGCCAGCCGCGGCCGAGCAGATAGATCGAGAGCGACAGCCGCGTCGTGGCAAACGGTCGGCTCCATATTCCCAGTTCGGATGACGGTCCTGACAGCAGGCGCAGCGAGACGTTCTTCAGCATCCGCATGTACGGATCCGCGGCAAGGCGCTCAGCAAGTGCTTGCGGAAGTTTGAGCTGCAGCAGTTCCTGGCCGAGCAGCAGTGCCTGGCCCGCGCATCGTCCCGCTCCGCGTTGTTCAGCGAGCGCATACAGCCGTTCGATATCTCGCTCGCTCAACGGGCTCATGAACGCGACCAGGTCCGCCAGCCATTTCAATCGCCACCAGCCATGGCTGGCGCCGTGCACGCAAAGGTAGGTGAACAAGTCGTCGTTCTGCAAAGTACGAATGCTGGCGGCATCCGACAGCGCCACCAGTTGCGTTGGCGAGGCAGCATCGACTCCCCGCAGCAGGCTCGGATTGGAGACCAGGTGCCAGTGCAGTTCGATCTGTGTTCCGCCATCGCTGCGCTCCAGCACTATTTCCTTGTCGTGCTTCAGCACCAGGCGCTTCTGTGCTTCGCTCATATCCCGCGCCGGCAGGACGGTCCGATAGCCGGCCTGCTCCAGCAGGTCGAGTGCCCGCAGCGCGTGCGACTCCGGGACGAGCAGATCGATGTCCTTGCCATGCTTCAGCGCGAGCGATCCGTACGCGAGCACCGCCAGCGATACACCCTTGAGGAACATGATAGGAATGCCGGCTGCGTCGAGCAGGCGTTGCAGCCGGATCGATTCGGCCGCGTGAGAGAGGTTCTGCATGCCGATCTTTGCAGCTTGCGATGACAGCGCTCGCAAGCTTGCCGCAGGCGCCTTCACTTGTTCATTCACCAAAGCTTCGTGCACCAGCGCAGCGACACGCTGGCACTCGACTATTTTCTGCAGCAAGGGCCAATCGAGCGTTGCGCGGGCCGCGGCCTGGATAGCTCGACTTCGCTTCGGCGAGGGCGGCCAGACACAGCACGCTGCGACCAGTGCAAATTCAGCTCGGTAGGGCAAAGGCATGGACGACTCCTGGCACAAGAATCGCCATTACGACTACGTCGACGCGGGCGCGCTTCAGCAATGCTACGTACGTATGTGGCGCCTTGGTCCGGCGATCGCGATGCGCTTCATAGCCGTTCCCGCGATTCCGACAGTTTGCGCATCAGCGCGATCAGCAACTGCCGCAACTCATCGATGTCCGTTTCGAGTGGGATGTTGCCGCTCACGATCCTCAGATCGGTGGCGATCATGACCTGGGTTTCCAGTTCGGCCAGGAAGCCGCGGGCCGCACCCAGCAACTGGCGGAACTCCGCAGGCCGGGTACGCGCCGCACCTTCGGCGATGGTGCTGGCGATCAGGATGGCCGAGCGGCGTATCTGCGTGGCGAGTTCGCCGGGGTCTCCCGTGATGGCGTTCGCCGTGGCGGCGTAGACATTGCGTGCCAGGCAGACGGACCGCTGCCAGGCGACCAGGTGACGGTGTGTGGACAAGGCCATGCTCGGGTTCCCCTTCCGTGGATCGCGATGTCGGGAAGTGTGGCCGCGGGCCTGCCGCATCGGTGCGGAAATTGCCGCGGGTTTGCGGAGAAATGCACCGAACTTGGACTAGTCGGGGTGGTTTCCACGGCAAAGCACTTAGCCCGTGCAGGATTCGACTCGATTGGGCAGAATGCCGCAAGCCACCGTGGCGTGAAGACCCTCGAGAGCGTTTGTCCCCATGAAGATTCTGGTCACCGGCGCCGCCGGGTTCATCGGCTTTCATACGTCGCGCTTGCTGCTGGATCGCGGCGACGAGGTAGTGGGTCTGGACAACCTCAACGACTACTACGAGGTGTCGCTCAAGGAAGCCCGACTGGAGGTGCTGCAGCGCTATCCGGGATTCACCTTTCATAAGCTGGATCTCGCCGATCGCGCCGCCATTCCCGCCCTGTTCGAGAAAGAGAAATTCGCGCGCGTGATTCACTTGGGCGCGCAGGCCGGCGTGCGGTATTCGATCAAGAACCCGCTGGCCTACATCGACAGCAACATTCTCGGTTTCGCCAACATCCTGGAAGGCTGTCGCCACAATGGCGTCGAGCACCTCGTCTATGCCTCCACCAGTTCGGTATATGGCGCGAACACGAAGATGCCGTTCTCCGTGCATCAGAACGTCGACCATCCGCTGTCCTTCTATGCTGCAACCAAGAAAGCCAACGAGCTGATGGCCCACACCTACGCGCATCTGTATGGCTTGCCGGTCACTGGCCTGCGCTTCTTCACGGTGTACGGACCGTGGGGACGGCCCGACATGGCGCTGTTCCTGTTCACCAAGAACATTCTCGCGGGCAAGCCCATCGACGTCTTCAACTACGGCAACCACCGCCGCGATTTCACTTATGTAGGCGACATCGCCGAAGGCGTTGTCCGGGCAACGGATCGCGTCGCTGCCCCCAATCTCCAATGGAGCGGCCAGGACCCCGACCCCGGCACCAGCAAGGCTCCTTACCGCTTGTACAACATCGGCAACAACGAGCCGGTGGAACTGCTCAAGTACATCGAACTCATCGAAAAATGCCTGGGCAAGACCGCGGTGAAGAACCTGCTGCCGATGCAGGCCGGCGATGTGCCGGATACCTTCGCGGACGTCGACGACCTGGCGCGCGACGTGGGCTATCGGCCTGCCACGTCGGTGGAAGAGGGCGTCGCGAAATTCGTGGAGTGGTACGTCGATTACTACGGGAAGTGATCGCTCGAGTCCGCATCGTTCCAATCTTTTCTTGAGTCACCCATGACACTACCCAGTCACTCGCCAGAATGGTCAGCTCTCGCCAGTCATGCGGCGAGCACGCGATCCGTGCACATCCGTGACCTGTTCGCCGCGGACGCCGATCGTTTCAAGCGCTTCTCACGCACGGAACTCAACCTGCTGTTCGATTTCTCGCGACAGCGGGTCACCGATGAAACGCTGCGGCTGCTGCTCGAACTGGCGAAGTCGCGCCGATTGAGTTCGCGCATCGCAGCGATGTTCAGCGGCGAGAAAATCAACAACACCGAGAATCGCGCGGTGCTGCACACGGCGCTGCGTAACAAGTCGGACCGTGCTATCGCAGTGGATGGCCAGGACATCATGGCCGAAGTGCGCGCCAGCCTGGCCCGGATGCGTAACTTCGTCACCGGCGTGCACGATGGACGCATCCTCGGCGCGACCGGCAAGACGTTCACGGACATCGTCAACATCGGCATCGGCGGCTCCGATCTCGGCATCGTGATGGCGACGGAAGCGCTGGCGAACTTCCGCAACCGTAACATCCGCCTGCATTGCGTTTCGAACATCGATGGCGTGCAACTCGCCGACCTGCTGGAGCGAGTGGATGCGACGCGCACGCTGTTCGTCGTTTGCTCCAAGACATTCACTACGCTGGAAACGCTGACGAATGCGAAAGTCGCGCGCCAGTGGATCGTCGATCGACTCGGCGAAGGCGCACCCGCACGGCATTTTGCGGCGGTGTCGACCAATACCAAGGCAATGGATGCCTTCCTGATTCCGCCGCAGAACCGCTTCACCATGTGGGACTGGGTGGGTGGCCGCTACTCGCTGTGGTCCGCGGTCGGACTGTCGATCGCACTTGCGCTAGGCATGGACCAGTTCGAACTCATGCTGGAAGGCGGCTTCGAAATGGACGAGCACTTCCGCACGGCGCCGCTGGAGCAGAACCTGCCGGTGCTGATGGGCCTGCTCGGCGTGTGGAATCGCAATTTCCTCGACATGGATTCGCTGGCGGTGCTGCCATACGACCAGCGGTTGCATCGCTTTCCCGCTTATTTACAGCAACTGGAGATGGAATCGAACGGCAAGCGCGTCACGCTGGAAGGCGAGACCGTGGAGGCCGATACCGGCGCCGTTCTATGGGGCGAGCCGGGTTCGAACGCCCAACATTCCTTCTTCCAGTTATTGCATCAGGGAACCGCGCGAGTGGCGTTGGATTTCCTCGCACCCGTCAACGCATCCAGCCAGTTCCAGCACCAGCAGAACCTCGCGCTCGCCAACTGTTTCGGGCAGGCCACTGCATTCGCCTTCGGGCAGACCGAGGCGCAGATTCGTGCGGATCTCTCCGCCAAGGGCGTGGCTGAAGCCGAAATCGTCCGGCTGATTCCTCATAAGCTGCATCCGGGCAACCGGCCGGTGAGCGTGCTGCTGTTCCCGCGGCTCGGCCCGAAGACGCTGGGCCGGTTGATTGCCCTGTACGAACACAAGGTGTTCACTCAGAGCGTGATCTGGGGCATCAACGCCTTCGATCAGTGGGGAGTGGAGTTGGGAAAGAAACTCGCTGAGACTGTTGCGCCGGCAGTGGCGGATCCGGCGAATGCGCCGGCGGATGCGTCGTTGCGGGGGCTGCTCGACCAGGTGGGAAAGTGGCGGGGATGATGGCTGCGGCCGCCTAGATTGCCGGTCCGCCATCCGGCGTACCAGAACCGATTTAGCGCGATGTGCCGTATATTCGCGCCTTCGCAAGCACGGTGTCAGGAGAGGCTGGGGCGATCCCCGCCAACGAGACGATGACTAATGCATCATAAAGGGATTGTCCTCGCCGGAGGATCCGGAACGCGCCTGCATCCGGTCACGCTCGGGGTCAGCAAGCAACTGCTCCCCATCTACGACAAGCCAATGGTGTATTACCCGTTGGCTACGTTGATGCTGGCAGGCATTCGCGACATTCTGCTGATATCCACGCCGCACGATCTGCCGCATTACCAACGATTGTTGGGAGATGGCAGCAATTGGGGCATAAGCATCAGGTACGCGGAACAGCCGCAACCCGCTGGTTTGGCGCAGGCATTCACCATTGGCAAGAGCTTCGTGGGTGCGGACAGCGTCAGCCTGATCCTTGGCGACAATGTCTTCTATGGCCACGGGTTGCCCGACCAGCTGCGTTCCGCCAGCGAGAAATGCAAAGGCGCCACGGTGTTTGCCTATCACGTCAAAGACGCCGGACGTTATGGCGTCGTGCATTTCGACAGCGCCGGTAAAGTTCTCGGCATCGAAGAAAAACCCCGGCAGCCGAAATCGAACTATGCCGTCACGGGTCTGTATTTTTACGACAACGAGGTGCTCGACATCGCAGCTTCGCTCAAACCTTCGCCACGCGGCGAATACGAGATCACCGACGTCAACCACGAGTATCTGCGGCGTGGGGCGCTGAGCGTCGAACTGCTAGGCCGGGGCGTTGCCTGGCTAGATACGGGGACGCACGAGTCGCTGCTGCAGGCTTCCATGTTCATCGAGGCGATCGAGAGCCGGCAGGGGTTGAAGGTGTGCTGTCCTGAAGAGATTGCCTATCGCGCCGGTTATATCGACTCCGCGCAGCTCGAGCGGCTGGCCGCGCCATTGGCGAAGTCCGGCTACGGTGAATATCTGCGTGCGCTGCTGAGCGACGGATTGTGAGCATGGAGTTCCTTCCTACCCGCATTCCGGACGTGGTGCTGATCAAGCCGCGCGTGTTCGGTGATAGTCGCGGCTACTTTTTGGAAACCTGGCAGCAGGCGCGGTTTGCGGCCGCCGGCCTGCCTTTGCATTTCGTCCAGGACAATCACAGCCGTTCCTCGAAGTGGATCTTGCGCGGACTGCATTATCAATTGCAGAACACACAGGGAAAGCTCATCCGAGTGACGCGCGGGGCAGTCTTCGACGTCGCCGTCGATGTGCGTCGCAGTTCTTCTACATTCGGCCAGTGGGTGGGCGTCGAGCTGAACGATGAGAATCATCACATGCTGTGGGTGCCGCCTGGATTCGCCCATGGCTTCCTGACGCTGAGCGACGAGATGGATTTCCTGTACAAGTGCACCGACGTCTATGCCCCGCAGTACGAGCGCACTCTGCGCTGGGACGATCCGCGCGTCGGGATCGAATGGCCTTTGCCGGACGGCATATCGCCAGTGCTTGCGGCGCGTGATGCTGCGGCTCCCTCGATCGACGCAATCGAAAGCCTGCCGTGAAATCCATGCGCGTACTCATCACAGGGGCCGGCGGGCAGCTCGGGCAGGCGTTGAAACTGTTGGCGCCGCAAGACGTCGAGACTCGCTTCGCCACCCGCAGCGACCTGAATATCGAAGACGCAGTACAGGTACGTCAGTACGTCGGCGAGATGGCGCCCGACCTCATCATCAACGCTGCGGCTTATACGGCGGTGGATAAAGCAGAAGGCGACGAGGCGGCGGCGCTGCGCGCCAATTCTCATGCGCCGCGTGCGCTTGCCGAGGCGGCCTTGGCGGGGAGCAACACGCGACTCATTCATGTATCGACCGACTTCGTGTTCGATGGCGAAGCGAATATTCCATATCAGCCGGGCCATCCGATCGCACCTATCAACGTCTACGGACGCAGCAAGGCTGGAGGCGAAACGGCGGTACTCGATATCCTGGGCGATCGGACAGTCGTGGTGCGCACCGCATGGGTGTATTCAGCGGTGGGACATAATTTTCTGCGGACCATGTTGCGATTGCTGAATGAACGTGGCGAGGTGTCGGTCGTCGACGATCAGATCGGCACTCCCACATCGGCGCTGTCTCTCGCGGCCGCACTCTGGCGTTTTGCGCCGCGCCCGGATTTGTCCGGCGTGTTTCACTGGACCGATGCCGGCGTCGCGAGCTGGTACGATTTCGCCGTCGCCATCGCCGAAGAAGGCAAGGCCGCCGGCTTGTTGAGCAAGGAAGGCGTGGTCAGGCCCATCGGCGCGCACAGTTACCCGACACCCGCTCGACGGCCTAAGTACAGCGTACTCGACAAGCGCTCCACGCTGGCCGCACTGGGCATCGAATCGATTCATTGGCGCAAGCAGTTGCGGTCCGTTTTGCAGGGGCTGATTACGTGAGCAGGTTGCTAGTGACCGGCGGCGCCGGTTTTATCGGCTGCAATTTCGTGCACCACTGGGTGCGCCGTCATGCGGACGATCGCGTCGTCGTCTTGGACGCGCTCACCTACGCGGGCAACCTGGCGAATCTCGATTCGTTGCAGAGCCATCCGGGATTTCGTTTCGTTCGCGGTGACATCTGCGACACTGCCGCGGTTGAGTCCCTGATGCGCGAAGAGCGCATCGATACGATCGTGCACTTCGCGGCGGAATCGCATGTCGACCGGTCCATCGTCGAGCCGGACGCGTTCCTGCGCACCAATGTGATGGGAACGCATTCGCTGCTGAAAGCCGCAAGGAAATTGTGGCTCGAGGAAGCGAACGTAACCCGACACAGGTTCCACCATGTTTCTACCGATGAAGTGTATGGCTCGCTCGGCGCCACGGATCCGGCGTTCACGGAAGTCACGCCTTATGCTCCTAACTCGCCGTACTCGGCGAGCAAGGCTGCCTCGGATCACCTGGTGCGTGCCTATCATCACACCTATGGCTTGCAGACCAGCATCAGCAACTGCTCGAACAATTACGGGCCGTTTCATTTTCCCGAAAAGCTCATCCCGCTGATCATCGTCAATATTCTCGATGGGCGGGCGCTGCCCGTGTATGGCGACGGGCGCAACATTCGCGACTGGCTGCATGTTTCCGATCATTGCGTGGGCATCGAAGCCATCATCGAGCGCGGCAGGGCCGGTGAGGTCTACAACCTCGGCGGTGCTGCCGAATATCAGAATCTGTACCTGGTGCAACAGTTGTGCGCGATTGCCGATCGACGCTTCGGCGCCGACGCCGGGCTCGCGGGACGATTTCCTCTCTGTCCGCCGGCGCAGGGGAGGGCTGCGGTCGAACTCATCCAGTTCGTCCAGGATCGCCCCGGGCATGACCGCCGCTACGCCATCGATTTCACCAAGGCCGAACGGGAGCTGGGTTTTCGTCCGGCCGTCGCCCTGGCCGACGGATTGCAGAACGTGTTCGACTGGTACCTGGCGAACGAGAGCTGGTGGCGAGGCGTCATGGACGGCAGCTACCGCAACTGGATGTTCACCAACTACGCCGACCGACTCGCTGACGCAGCGGATCGCGGCGTCACGTGAGCCGGGTCATCGAACTCCATCGCTGCCATAGCCATGTGACAGTTTTTCGCGACCCGGCGCAACGGCGCAGTCCACCGCGATTGCCGGCGTAGAAGCCTGCGTTTTTCCTCGTCATGCCGTATATTCCTGCCGCGTCGCTGCCGACGTGGCTGTGTGGAGTTCGACGTTGAGTAAAAAGGCCTTGATTACCGGAATTACGGGCCAGGACGGCGCGTACCTGGCCGAGTTGCTGTTGAGCAAGGGCTACGAAGTGCATGGCATCAAACGCCGCGCGTCGTCGTTCAACACCGATCGTATCGATCATCTCTATCAGGATCCGCATGAACGCGACGTGCGCCTCACGTTGCACTATGGCGATCTCACCGACGCCACCAACCTGATTCGCATCGTGCAACTCGTGCAGCCCGATGAAATCTACAACCTGGCGGCGCAGAGCCATGTCGGCGTGTCGTTCGAGACGCCCGAGTACACAGCGAACTCCGATGCATTGGGTACGCTGCGCATTCTGGAAGCGATCCGCATCCTGGGACTGGAACGCAAGACGCGGTTCTACCAGGCATCGACCTCGGAAATGTACGGCAAGGTGCAGGAGATACCGCAGAAGGAGACGACTCCCTTCTATCCGCGCTCACCCTACGGCGCCGCGAAGGTCTATGCCTACTGGATCACTGTCAATTATCGCGAGGCGTACGGACTGTTCGCCTGCAACGGTATTCTTTTCAACCACGAGTCGCCGGTCCGCGGTGAAACGTTCGTCACCCGCAAGATCACTCGCGGCCTGGCGCGGATCGCCGAGGGACTGCAAGATACTCTGCATCTCGGCAATATCGATGCGCTGCGCGACTGGGGTCACGCCCGCGACTACGTCAAGGCGCAGTGGCTGATGCTGCAACAGGCAGAGGCCGAAGATTTCGTGATCGCAACCGGCGAGCAGCATTCGGTCCGTGAATTCGTCGAGAAGGCTGGCGCGGAACTTGGGATGCGAATCGAGTGGCAAGGCAGCGGCGTAGGCGAGCAGGGTGTCGATGCTGTCACCGGTCGTACCGTCGTCAGGATCGACGAGCGCTATTTCCGTCCGACTGAAGTCGAAACGCTGCTCGGAGACCCCACGAAAGCCCGTCAGAAGCTGGGATGGCAGGCCGAAATCAGCTTCGCTACGCTGGTGAAGGAAATGGTCGCCGCGGACCTGGATGCCGCCAAGCGCGACGCTCTCGTGGCGCGTGAAGGGTACAAGACCTATCGTCACCATGAATAAAAGCTCGCGCATCTATATCGCTGGCCACCGCGGACTCGTGGGCAGCGCGATAGCTCGTCGCCTGCAAGCCGATGGCTTCGAGAACCTCGTCCTGCGCACCAGTCGCGAACTGGACCTGCGCAACCAGTCGGAAGTCGAGAGTTTCTTTTCCAAGGAACGCCCGGAGTTTGTATTCCTCGCGGCGGCGAAAGTAGGCGGCATCCACGCGAACAACTCGTTTCCCGCGGATTTCATCCGCGACAACCTGCAGATGCAGACCAACGTGATCGACTCCGCCCATCGTCATGGGACGCGCAAGCTGCTGTTCCTCGGATCGAGTTGCGTGTACCCCAAGTTCGCGCCGCAACCCATGCCGGAAGCGTCGCTGCTATCGGGGCCGCTGGAGACGACCAACGAGTGGTACGCCATCGCCAAGATCGCCGGGTTGAAGATGTGCCAGGCGTATCGACGCCAGCATGGCTTCGACGCCATTGCCATCATGCCCACCAATCTCTATGGCCCGGGCGACAATTTCGATTTGGAAAATTCGCACGTGCTGCCCGCTCTGATGCGCAAGGCGCACGAAGCGAAAGCCGCTGGCGGATCCGTTGTCGTGTGGGGCACCGGCACCCCGCGTCGCGAGTTCCTGCACGTCGATGACCTGGCGGGCGCCTGCCTGTTTCTCATGCAAACCTACAGTAGCGATGAGTTGGTGAATGTCGGATGGGGCGAGGATGTCTCGATCCGCGAACTCGCCGAGCTGATCGCCGACGTCGTCGGCTTTCGGGGCGGTTTCGAGTTCGATCCTTCGAAGCCGGATGGGACACCTCGTAAATTGCTCGACGTCACGCGAATGCGAGCTCTGGGCTGGGCGCCTACCATCCCATTGCGTCAGGGGCTGGCAGCGACTTACCGCTGGTTCACCGAACACCTCGAGAGTTACCGGGCTTGAGATGAGCGGTGGGACGCGACGCTCGTAGTCGGGCGGTCGCATAAAGTGCTCCATCGCCATTGGCCGGAAATTGCCTGCGGTAAAATGGCGACACGCGGGGTCGCCGATGATCGCGCCCCATTTCGGATCGCACATATACAGCCGTGTGTGTAAACTCCCGGCGCGCATTGCATCGACCAGGATTTCCAAGCGGCCTTTTGATGCCAAGAACCAAGTTTCTCAGCCATTTCCTCCGTCTGGCCACCGTCCTCGTGTGCCTTCTGTCGGATGGGAATCTCACGTCCGTTGCCGTTGCGCAGACGCCAACAGCAGATCAGCTGGAGATGTACCGGAACCTTACCCCGGAACAGCAGCGTCAGATCATGCAGTCGATGGGTTCGGGCAGCGGGTCGATTTCCATGGGCGGCGCCACCGATCGGGTCAGGGCCGACAAGCCATTGACGTTTCCGCAGACCGTTCAGTCGCGCAGCCGTGCCGGGGCGGACGATGAGCTCAGCGAGCAGTTGCTGCTGGACAAAGAACCGCGGCTGAAAGCAGAGGACACGGTGCTGCTGTCCCTGGAAAAGCGTAAGTACGAAAGGCAATCCAACGAATTCGACGAGCCGGCCAGCGCGACGCGCGACGCTGCCGACCCAGCGCAACCTGCTATTCCGGGCCGCCGGCAAGCCGCGCGTGCAGCGACGAGTACCGATAAGAACAAGCCCACCGAGGCGCCCAAGGAATTGCTGCGAAGTGCGACAGAGGACAAGCAGCTCGATGACTTTCGCGATCGCGTGCTGCGTCGTAATCCCTACCGGCTCGACAAGTGGGGCATCCTGAATGTGGCGGAACTCGGGCCTATTCCGCTCGCGGGATTGACGGTCGACGAAGCGACCCAACGACTCGTGGCCGAGGAGCGGTTGAAGGAATTCGTCGTGCGGGTGATTCACCTGCCGCTGAAGCGCGTCGGCGCCGAAGCGCTGAAGCCGTTCGGCTACGAACTGTTCTCCGGCAGGACGTCGACATTCGCTCCCGCCACCGATGTGCCGGTTCCGGCCGAGTACATCGTCGGTCCGGGGGATACGATCGAAGTGCAGCTCGTGGGCACCGCCAAGGGACGCTATTCGCTGGTGGTCGGCCGGGATGGTCGCATCAGTTTTCCGGAGCTCGGCCCGATTGTCGTCGGCGGCCAGAGCTACGAGGCGATGCGCAGAGTCATCGAAGGCCGAGTGCGCGATCAGCTGATCGGAACCCAGGTCAGCATCGGCATGGGCGAATTGCGCTCGATCCGCATTTTCGTCCTGGGCGACGCGGAAACACCCGGGTCCTATACCGTCAGCGGCCTGTCCACCATCACCAACGCGTTGTTCTTCAGCGGCGGCGTCAAGAGAATCGGCTCGTTGCGCAAGATCGAGTTGAAGCGCAACGGCCAGACCGTCTCGCGGCTGGATCTGTACGACCTGCTGCTGAAGGGCGATACCCGCGCCGACGTGAGGCTGCAGCCCGGCGACGTCATATTCATTCCGCCGGTGGGTGCTACGGTCAGCGTTTCGGGCGCCGTGCGGCGCCCGGCAATCTACGAACTCAGCACAGAGACCACGGCGCAGGATCTCGTTGCGTTGGGCGGTGGTTTGTCGCCACAAGCAGATCCCAGGCTGGCGACACTCGAACGAGTGAACGCTCAGCGCGAGCGCGTCACTCTCGACGTGAACCTGGTGCAGACAGGGCAGCAGAGCCCGAGCTTGCAGAGCGGCGACGTTCTCAGGATTCCCGAGATCCGTCCGGTGCTCGAGGATTCCGTCACGCTGGCGGGCTACGTTTACCGCCCCGGCGAATTCCAGTTTCGGGCCGGCATGCGCATCGTCGACCTGTTGCCGACCGTCGATGAGTTGCAGCCGAACGCAGACCAGCACTACCTGCTGATTCGCCGCGAGTTGCCGCCCAGCCGCAGGATCACCGTATTTTCCGTGGATCTCGCCAAGGCCATAGCGAATCCGGCTTCCGCCGCCAATTTCGCGCTCGCGCCACGCGACCGGATCTACGTGTTCGACATGGAGTCGGGACGCGATCGGATCATCGAGCCATTGATGCGCGAACTACGGATGCAATCCGGCATCGATGAGCCGACTCGCGAGGTCAGCATCGCCGGCAAGGCGAAGGTTCCCGGAAAGTATCCCTTCGAGCCGGGCATGCGCGTAGCCGACCTGATTCGCGCCGGCGGTACTCCCGACGAAGCCGCTTACGGCGGGCAGGCCGAGCTGACTCGTTATACGGTGACCAATGGCGAATCGCGCAAAGCCGAACTGATCCAGGTGAATCTGCGCAAGGCGCTCGATGGCGATCCCAGCGCCAACATCGAACTGCAGCCGTTCGACTACCTGGTGATCAAGGAACTGCCGCTGTGGGGCGCGCAGGAGGAAGTGGAGGTCGCGGGCGAAGTGAAGTTTCCGGGCCGCTATCCCATCCATCGCGGCGAGACTTTACGATCGGTGATGGAGCGAGCGGGTGGGCTGACTGACCTCGCCTTCATGGAAGGCGCGATTTTCACGCGTGAAGAATTGAAGGAGCGTGAGAGGAAGGAGCTGGACTCGCTGGCCAGGCGCATGGAGTCGGACATCGCGCAGGTCTCGCTGATGTCCGCCCAGGAAGTGGGCAAGGATGCCAATCAGTCACTGAACGCCGGGCAGCAGCTGCTCGCGAATCTTCGGGAAGCCAAGCCGGTGGGCCGGCTCGTCATCAATCTAGAACGCTCCTCCCGCGCCAATGCCAGTCCCGAGGAGGATATCGTGCTCAAGGACGGCGATCGCCTGCTGGTTCCACGGATCACGCAGGAAGTGACCGTGATCGGCGAGGTGCAAAGCACGACGTCGCACCTGTTCAGAAGGGATCTCTCGCGTGACGATTACATCGACATGAGCGGTGGCCTTACGCCGCGTGCCGACGACAAGCACATCTACGTAGTCAGAGCCGATGGCAGCGTGGTTACTCGATCCGGCAGCGCCTGGTTCAATTCCGGAGGCGTCGACATCAGGACGGGCGACACGATCGTAGCACCACTGGATACCGAACGGATGCGACCGTTGCCGTTGTGGCAGTCGGTCACTTCGATCATCTACAACCTGGCGATATCGGCAGCTGCGGTGAATTCGTTCTGATGCAGGCCGGCGCGACGTTGAATTCGGGTCCGGGCGGCCAGCAAGGGTATTCGATGCTGAACAAACTGATTGATGCGATCAAAGAGGCGGAACTGCGGGGCAGGGTGGCGGAAGTCGCGGGCCTGGAAGGGTTGTCCGGCGACAAGCTCGTCGGGTCGTTGCAGCGTTTCGCCATGGCGGCGGCGGACACTGCCTATGTAGAGATCGGCGTTTACAGGGGACTGACGCTGGTATCCGTCGGCGTCGCCGCGCCGGGGACCGCCGTGTTCGGCATCGACAACTTCTCGCAGTTCGACCTGGACGGAAAGAATCGCAGCGTCGTCGAGAAAATGATCGCCGCGAACGGCCTGCGTAACGTGAATCTCATCAATGCCGACTACGAACAGGCGTTTGCCGAGATAGACAGGCATACGCAGGGGCGCCGCATCGGGACTTATTTCGTCGACGGTCCGCACGACTACCGCAGCCAGCTCATGTGTCTAGAACTCGCGCGCCCGCATCTGGCGGACTTTGCCGTGATCGTGATCGACGACAGCAATTACCAGCACGTGCGGCAGGCCAATCGCGATTTCCTGGTGCTGCATCCGCAGTTCAAGCTGCTGTACGAGGCCTACACCCGTTGCCACCCGAACAATATGTCGGCTGAAGAAGTCGCAGCGGCGCGTCGCGGCTGGTGGAATGGCGTCAACATCCTGGTCCATGACCCGATGAATGTTCTGGATTCCAGTCTGCCGCCAGTGGACCCCTCGCGGGCGCTGTTCCTGAACGATCACATCGTGCACGCGAGCCGGATGGCGCGGTGTTCGGACGTCGCCATGGAAACGGTGAGCCAGCTGTACGAATTCCATCCCTTGCGCACGCTGCGGGGTGTGCTGCAGATGTTTCGCTGGCGCAAGCAGCGTCTGAAGACCGATCTGCCTGCGTACGCTTCGGCCAATACGCTCAGCGAGGGATTGACGAGCGGGCGCCTGAATTCCAAGGCGCTGTAGCCCGGCAATGCAGTGAAGCGACGTATTGCGAAGAATGCGTGATGCCATGAACTCACCGACGCGGCATCGGGCCTGCATGTATTCCACGAACCCCAGGCTGACCTGCCTCGCTGCGCTCGCCCAGTCCCTGCGAGCGCCCCGAATGAGCAGGGCGTGAGATGACAACCGCTAGCGTCGTCATCCGGACGTATAACGAATCGCGCTATCTCGGCCAGTTGCTCGCGAGCATCCGCAACCAGGTTTTTCCCGGCGGCAGTGTCGAAATCGTCCTGGTGGATTCGGGATCGACCGACGACACCGTCGCGATCGGGCAGGCGTTCGATGTGCGATTGGTGAGAATTGCCCAGGCAGACTTCACTTTCGGACGGTCGCTGAACGTGGGCTGCGAGGCTGCCAGCGGCGACCTGCTGGTTTTCATCAGCGGTCACTGCATTCCGGTCGGAGTGGACTGGCTCCAGAATCTAGTGCGCCCCATTCTCGCGGCGCAGGCGGTCTATTCATACGGCAAGCAGGTCGGCAACGAGGACAGTTATTTCAGCGAGCGGCAGCTGTTCCGAAAGTATTTCCCCGATCATTCGATGGTGCCGCAGACCGGCTTTTTCGCCAACAACGCCAATAGCGCGCTCCTTGCGAGCACCTGGCGAGAACTGCGCTTCGATGAGCAGCTGACCGGGCTGGAGGACATGGACCTGGCGAAAAAAATCTCCGGCAGGCAGCTCGGCATAGCCTATTGCGCCGATGCTCCCGTCTACCATCTGCACGACGAATCGTGGGGTAAGATCCGGCTACGCTACGAACGGGAAGCCATCGCCCTGCAGAGAATCATGCCCGAGGTGCAGCTGAGCTTCGGTGATTTCCTGCGCTACTTCACCAGTGCGTGCCTGCTGGATTTCGGCGCGGCCTTGCAGGAGCGCAAGCTGCATCGCGTTGCCGGAGAGATCGTGATGTTCCGGTTGATGCAGTTCTGGGGAGCCTACCGCGGCAACCACGTGCACAGAGTGATCTCGCGCGACATGAAGAATCGCTACTTTTATCCCAGGTAATACACATGAAGATCGTGGCATTGTTGCCTATGAAGGCCAACAGCGAACGCGTCAAGGGCAAGAATTTTCGTGACCTTGGCGGCAAGCCGCTGTTTCGCTGGATACTCGACACGCTGCTGAGCGTCCCGGCCATTTCGCAGGTCGTCATCAATACCGACGCCCGCGAAATTCTCGAGCGACATGCGCTGACGAGCACCGACCGGGTTTTGATACGCGACCGCCGCCCGGAAATCTGCGGCGACACCGTCAGCATGAACCTGGTGCTCGCGGACGACATCCAGAACGTCGACGCCGACATCTTCCTGATGACGCACACGACCAATCCGTTCCTGTCGGTCGCGACGCTCGAGACGGCGCTCGAGCGCTATCGCGAGGGTTTGCAGGCAGGCACTGCCGACTCGCTCTTCACCGTCAACAAGATGCAGACGCGCTTCTATCGCCAGGACGGTTCGCCCGTCAATCACGACCCCGCCAACCTGGTGAGAACACAGGACCTGGAACCCTGGTTCGAAGAGAATTCCAACTTGTATGTATTCAGTAAAGCCAGCTTTGCGCGCACCGGCGCCCGTATCGGCCTGCGGCCTATCCTGCTGGAAATGAGCAAAGCGGAAGCGGTCGACATCGACGATCAGGCTGACTGGCAACTGGCTGCGGCGATTGCCGAACAACGGAGAAAGTGATGGGTGAGAAATATAAAGTCCTGGTGACCTGTCCGCCGATGCTGCGCATGATCGATGAGCTGCTGCCGCTGTTCAGCTCGCTGAACGTGGAGCTGACTCTGCCCAAAGTCACCCAGACGCTGTCGGTCGAAGAACTCCTCCAACTCGTTCCGGCGCACGATGCCTGGATCATCGGCGACGACCCGGCGACGCGCTCGGTATTCGAGGCGGGCAAGGCCGGACGTCTGAAAGCCGCAGTGAAATGGGGTGTCGGCGTCGACAACGTCGATTTCGCGGCCTGCGCCGATCTCGGCATCCCAGTCACCAATACGCCCGCGATGTTCGGCGACGAGGTGGCGGACGTGGCGATGGGCTATGTGACGGGTCTGGCCCGGCAGACATTCCTGATCGATCGCGGCGTGAGGAAGGGCGAATGGCCCAAGCCGCGAGGAATTTCCCTGCGAGGCAAAACCTGCGCGATTCTCGGGCACGGCGACATCGGCCGCAATGTGGTCGCGAGAGTCGTCGCTGCCGGCATGATTCCCATCGTCTACGATCCCGGGCAGAAGCAATCCGATCTGGTCCCTCCCGCACGCCTGATGGTCTGGCCGGAGGGACTCGAAGCCGCCGACTTCCTGGTCGTCACCTGCGCGTTGACTCCATCGTCGCATCGACTCGTAAGTCGTTCGGCGCTGGCGTCGATGAAGCGAGGAGTCCGCCTGGTGAACGTCGCTCGCGGCCCGATCGTCGACGAGGATGCTCTGATCGATGCTTTGCGTTCCGGGCAGGTGCATTCGGCTGCCCTCGACGTGTTCGAGACCGAGCCTCTGCCGGCGGCGTCGCCGTTGCGAGCGTTCGAGCAATGCATCTTCGGTTCGCACAACGGTTCCAATACGGCGGACGCGGTCGTGAAAACCAGCGAGATCGCGATGCAGAAGCTGCTGCGTTTCCTGGATGCGGCGTGAACGATGCGCCGTGGCGTCGCTGCTGACGTGAACGCCATGGCGATCGGCCGATCTTGCGGTCATGGGCGACTGCAACCGTTCGCACGAGCCGGTAAGCATTGGAGCACCCGGTGAAGGCGCCGGCCGGGCGCTTGCCTCGGCTCATCGCTCGAGCGTGGGCGTCGCCCACCCTGATGACCTGGGGTAGTTTTTTTTCCCGCACTATCGGGATTCTGCTGGTCCTGCCGTTGGTACTGACCCGGCTGGACGTGAATGAAATCGTCGTCTGGTATCTGTTCACGACGGTTTTTTCATTGCTGTGGATTCTGGACCTGGGTTTCGGATCGACCGCTTCGCGTGCGATTTCGTATGCGGCCGCCGGCGCTCTCAACATCGGCCAGCCGGCTATCCATTCCCAGTCGCCGCCTGTGCCGAATACCCAATTGCTGTCGCGTATCGTCGCCACGTTGCAAGGGGTCTATGCGATTCTGGCTGTCATCACGGTCATCGTCCTGGGCACGGCCGGGACATGGGCATTGATGGACCCCATTGCCGCCATTCCCGCCCCGCACGAAGCATGGTTGGCATGGGTCGGCATCCTGATCAGCTGTCCGTTGACGATGTGGGGCACTCAGTACGCGGTCTACCTGGAAGGCATCAATCAGGTGGCCCTGTCACGGCGCTGGGATATGTTCATCGGGTTCGCCAGCAGCGCATCGATGGCCGTGGCGCTGCATTACAACGGCGGTCTGCTCGAACTGGTGGCGTGCTACCAAGGTTGGGCGCTATTGCGGGTCGCCGTTTTCCGTCGATTGCAGCAGCGATTCAGACTGGAGAATCCGGCAGCGGAGCAGTCCGGATTCGATCGCGACACTTTCTCCAGGCTTTGGGCCGGTGCGTGGCGCAGCGGCGTCGGCGGCGTCATGTCCTATGGGCTGGTCGGGATATCCGGCTTCATGGTGGCGCATGCAGGCGAGCCGACGATGGCTGCCTCGTTTCTAGTGTCTTCGCGCTTGCTGGACACTCTGCTGCAGTTCAGTCAGGCGCCATTCTACGGTCGGCTGCCGCAGCTTGCGGCGTTACGCGCCTCCGGCAACGCCGTCGCCCTGATCGCGTCCGCGCGGCGGGGCATGTTGATGGGGTACTGGTGCTTCATGGGCGGCTTTCTGACTCTGGCGCTGTTCGCCAATGTCATCCTGCATTTCATCGGCAGTCGCGCCAGCTTCGTCCGACCCGACCTGTGGGCCATCATGGGATTGGCGACGCTGGCGCAGTTTTTCGGAGCGATGCACATACAGCTTTACAGCACCACCGACCATATAATCTGGCATGTCGCGAATACGGTCGCGGGGACGATTTTCCTGGCGGTGTGCTGGGTACTGCTCCCGCATTTGGGCGTGTATGCCGTGCCGACCGGATGGCTATGCGGCTATGCCGGATTCTATGCGTGGTACTCCGCTCGACATGCTTATCGCTCCATCGACGTGACGTTCTGGCGGTTCGAGAAGCGCCTGGCCTTGCCTCCGGCGTTGATCATGGTGACTTACGGTGTCTTCGCGATTCTGTCCAACGTCGACCCTCTGCAATGGGTAAGAGTAAAGTGAGGAACCCGGTCGTCCTCGGGAGCCATCTTCACATGCGCTTCGCTGCACCGAATGCAGCAGTCGTTCGCCGGTGAGCGACAGACAATCTGATGACGCTGATTTAACGGACGTGACGCAGTATGCTGCCGGGCTAACGGTGCTTGGTTCTCGGACGACGGGACCCGTGCGCTGAGCCCTTACCCATTTTTTGCAGAAGCGATGCACATTCAATTCTCCAGGACGATTGCCCGGCCGCCAGGACCTGCAGCTCACGACCGATCGGCGCGCGGGCAGTGTCGATCGGCCGGCTTGTGACCATGTCGGATCGCAATGGCATGTCCATGGTGAAAATGCTCAGATGGATGAGTCCCGGCATACGCTCCTGCCTTGCCTTGGTTCAGCGCTGGTTAAGTTCTATCGTCGGCGTCAAGCCGGTATTGGTGGTGAGCGACGCGCCGCTCAGCCAGGCGGAACGCGACGATGTCATCGAGAGGGTCCGCTTCTATGCGCCATGGCTGCAGCCGGGCTTGCAGTTCGCGACCGGCTATTCGCTATGGGATGTCATCTCGACGAGAAAAATTCTGTTTCGTGGCGTCGCGTCGCGAGCGGCGAGGATGCTGCTGCGATTGAGGGCGCAGACGTTCGATATCGATCCGCGTACCAATCCTTCCGAGGGCTCGGAATGGTGCCGGATAAATTTCATGGATTCGAGCCGGCCGGCGCCAGACCTGTCGTTGCAACGGCTCGCGTCTTACGTGCGGCAGATCGAGAAGCAGGCGCTGCCGAAGGTATATGCGTTCGGCACCGGACCTTCCCTGGAACGCGCGCTGACGATGGACTGGTCGGACGGTTACCGCATCGTCTGCAATACGATCGTAAGGGACCGCGAGCTGTGGACGCACATCCAGCCGCACTTCATCGTGGCCGCCGATGCAATCTACCACTTCGGGTTCACCGCATTTGCCCGCAGGTTTCGCGCCGACCTGCACGATCGAATGGCTGAATCGAACGTGCTCTTCCTGTACCCCGAGATCTTTCACGGCATCGTGAGCCGCGAATTCGGGGCTTTCGCCGAGCGGTTGATTCCTGTGCCGCAAGGACAGCATGAAGACTTTCACCGCTCGTTGCTGGAACGCTTTTGCCTGCCCAACCTGGGCAATGTGCTCAATCTGGTATTGCTGCCTCTGGCATGCACCTTGAGCCGGCGCGTGTATTTGTGGGGTTTCGACGGGCGCGCGCCCGCGGACCAGCTGTTCTGGGCCAATTCGTCCAAGCACAGTTATCCCGAACTGATGGATGCGTTGCGCACCGCGCATCCCTCGTTTTTTCATCACCACGTGCCAGCCGCGAATCCGTCGAGTTACGTAGCGGCAGTCCACGGGGATACGCTGGACCAAGGCCTGAGCGTCGCCGAAGCATCGGGCTGGACATTCGTGATGATGCACAAGTCGTGGACGGCGACCCTGCAGAAGCGGTTCGCAGAATGATTGCTTGCAATCGGCCGACGCTGTGCCTGTGCACGAACGCACGAACAGCGTTCGTCGTAGCGGTTGCGGCCGGCAGTCCATTTAAAGAAGGAAGGTCCGAGTGATCGAATCAATCATCAACGGCGGCCGGACGCTGGCCATCATCATTCGGCGCGAGTTTCGCAAAGACGGCATTCATTTCTTCACGCCCAACGATTTTTCACAGCAGCTGGGTTACATGAATCGCCCCAAGGGTTATCTCATCCCGCCGCACGTCCACAATCCCGTGGCTCGGGAGGTGCATTTCACCAAGGAAGTCCTGTTCATCAAATCCGGACGAGTGCGCGTGGATTTCTACGACGATGCGCAGACCTATCTCGAGAGCCGCGACCTGAACGAGGGCGATGTCATCCTGCTCGCCTTCGGCGGCCATGGATTCGAAATGCTGGAGACGAGCGAGATCATCGAGGTGAAACAAGGCCCATACGCGGGCGAAGCGGACAAGACACGCTTCGAGGGTATCGCTCAAACAACCGTACGGACCACCAAGTGAATACTGCGCGCCAGGAATTGCTGATGTCATCGCTTGCCAACTCGAGGATCGTCCTGTGACTTTCATTCCCGTCAACGAGCCGCTGCTGAACGGCAACGAGGAAAAATATCTCGTCGAATGCGTCCGCACCGGGTGGATTTCCTCGGAAGGCCCTTTCGTGAGCCGGTTCGAACAGGAGTTCAGTGCGCGCATGGGACGAAAGTTCGGCGTCGCGGTGGCCAACGGTTCGGTCGCACTGGATGCTGCCGTGGTGGCGTTGGGCATCGGACCTGGCGACGAAGTCATCCTGCCGACCTTCACGATCATTTCATGCGCGGCTGCCATCGTTCGGGCGGGGGCGCAGCCAGTGGTCGTGGACTGCGACCCGGTCACCTGGAACATGGACGTGGCCCAGGTCGAAGCCAGAATCACGCCACGCACCAAGGCGATCATGATCGTTCACATCTTCGGCCTGCCGACCGATGTGGCGCCGTTGCTTGCGCTGGCCGCAAAGCATGGGCTGCGCATCATCGAGGATGCGGCGGAGATGCACGGGCAGACCTACAACGGCAAGCCCTGCGGCAGCTTCGGCGACCTGAGCATCTTCAGCTTCTATCCGAATAAGCACGTGACGACGGGTGAGGGCGGCATGATCGTGACGGACGATCCCGCCCTGGCCGAACGCTGCCGGTCGCTGCGTAATCTTTGTTTCAAGCCCGAACAGCGTTTCGTGCACGATGAACTCGGATGGAATTTCCGCATGACGAATCTCCAGGCCGCGCTCGGTGTGGCGCAGCTGGAGCGCCTGGATGAGTTCGTGCAGATCAAGCGCGGCATCGGGCGTCGCTATCGTGAATTGCTCGCTGACGTGCCGGGCATCCAGTTGCCGCTGGCCGGCACTGCGTACGCGGACAATATCTACTGGGTGTTCGGCCTGGTCCTCGACGACGAGGTCCCTTTCGATGCCAAGGCAATGATGCAGAGGCTGGCCAAACTCGGTGTCGGGACGCGGCCGTTCTTCTGGCCCATGCATGAGCAGCCCGTGTTCCTGAAAAGAGGCTGGTTTGCCAACGAACGATTGCCGGTAGCCGAGCGTATCGCCCGCCGTGGATTTTATATACCCAGCGGCATGGCTCTGACTCAGGATCAGATGGAGCGCTCCGCTGCCGCGGTCAGGGAAGCGCTGCAGTGAGCGACGTCTTCGGAGCGTATTCGCGTTACTACGACCTGCTATATCGCGACAAGCCATATTCGCAGGAGGCTGCCTATGTGTCATCGAAACTGCGCACGGCAGCCGGGACGGCCGGCTCCGTGCTCGAGTTCGGATGCGGCACGGGAACACATGCGGAATTCCTGGCGCGTCAGGGACACACGGTCAAGGGCATCGATCTGAGTGAAGGCATGATCGCGAGCGCTGACCTGCGCAAGTCGGCGCTGCCGCCGGAAATCGGCGCCCGCCTGTCGTTCGGGTGCGGAGACGCCAGAAGCGTCAGGGTCGGCGAGACCTTCGACGCCGTGATCGCTCTGTTCCATGTGATGAATTATCAATCGAGCAACGCCGACCTGACGGCGGCTTTCGCTACGGCCGCTTCGCACCTGCAGGTCGGTGGACTGCTGGTATTCGATTTCTGGTATGGCCCCGCAGTGCTCACCCAGCAGCCTGAAGTACGCATCAGGCGATTGCAGGACGAGGCAACCAGAGTGTTGCGGCTGGCCGAACCGACGCTCAACGAGAACGAGAGCTACGTCGACGTGAAGTTCACGGTGCTGATCGAGGATGTCGCCAGCGCAGCCCGTCAGGAAATAGTCGAAATCCATCGCATGCGTTATTTGTTTCTTCCGGAAATAGATTTGTTTCTGGAAGCTGCGGGCTTCGCAAGAATTCAGACGGAGGAGTGGATGACTGGCAAGCCGTTGAGCCGGGCGTCCTGGAGTGGGCTCGTCGTCGCGCGCAAAGTCGCCTGATCTTCATTCAATCGCCGTTCGCGGAAATCTTCGAGCCTGCATGCGTCCCTTCGTCCTAACTACGTTTTTCGATGGGCTGCCGGAACACGGCGGCGCATACGTTCATAAGAAAAACATGCTCACGGTGTTTCAGCGCATCAGTTCTCCTGCGCTGCAAGTCGTGGTCATCTGTTCCACGGATGGCGGTGCGAAGGTCGTGCGCGATCTGGGCTTGCGGGCAGTGGTCCGGAAGCGATCGTTACTGGACCGCCTCTGGGGGTTCTTCGTGAGTTCCGATGCGGTCAAGCGGCGCCTGGGTCCACGGCTGGCCAAGGTGTCTTTCGGTCTCGACTACGTGCTGCGTGGCCTCGGTACGAATCTCGTGATTTTCTCGGGAGACGATGCCCGGGTGCTGCAGGTGCTGACACATAATTACGTCATGCAGGTTTGGGACTTCTGCCACCTGGAGCAGCCGGAATTTCCGGAAGTCGCCCACAACGGCGAATTCGAACGACGTCAATGGCTGAATCGGGCTGCCTTGCCCAAGGCCACGGCGCTGGTGGTGGACTCTGACTACGCCAGCCGACTGGTGCAACGCCTGTACGGAATCGATGGCGGGCGTGTCCACAGCGCGCCTTTCCTGGTGGATGTGAGTTTCGACGCCGCGGCATTCGACGACGATGTCGAAGCCATCGTTCGCCAGCGTTACCGCTTGACCGACCCCTATGTCTTCTATCCCGCGCAGTTCTGGCCGCATAAAAACCATCGCTATATTCTACGTGCGCTGCGGACGATGAAGGATCGCGGCGCCGTGGTTCCGCAACTCGTGCTCTCCGGTTCCGACAAAGGCGCGCTGAGCGCCGTTCTGGCATTGGCGGCGGAACTGGGTATCGGCGACTACATACGCTACTGCGGTTTTGTCCCGAACGAAGACATGCCGTATCTTTATCGGGGGGCGACCGCTCTGGTCATGCCGACTTATTTCGGCCCGACGAATATTCCACCGATGGAAGCTGCGGCGCTCGGAGTGCCGGTGTGCTATTCGGACCTGCCGGCGTTTCGCGAACAGATGGGCGAAGCGGCTTTCTACATGGACCTGGAAAACCCGGCCTCGCTGGCCGACGAATTGGCAAGACTGATCGCACAACCCGCGCACGCAGCGAAGCGCGTCGCGGGAAGTACCAAGATCGCCGGCGCAATACAGCGGCACACGGCAATTCTCTCGACGATTATCGATCGATATGTGGCGAAGCTCGGGGCCTGACATGGCGCGCTTTCAGCCTTCATCGGAACAGGCGGCTGCTGCCGCCTGCGCCTGTCAGGAGTGAGCAGATGGAAATGATGATGGATCGGGACGAGATCAGTTTGAAGGAACTGGTGCAGATCGTGTGGCGGCAGCGGCTGATGATCGTGCTGGTCACTGCCGCCTCAGCTGTCTTGGTCGGCTTCATAGCCTGGATGCTGCCGAACAAATACACCGCTACCGTGGTGTTTACTCCGGTATCGAGCAGTTCCGGCGGCAGCCGGCTCGGCGGACTGGCCTCACAGGTCGGCGGACTCGCGGCTATCGCGGGCCTTTCCATGGGAGAGGACAGCAACAAGGCGGAATCTTCGGCGGTCCTGCAATCCCAGGCTCTCACGACGCGCTACATCCAGCAGAACGACCTGCTGCCGGTATTGTTTGCGGATCGCTGGGATGCCCGCAACAAGCAATGGCTCGCGTCGAAAGCCGCGCAGCCGACTCTGTGGACGGGCAATGAGGCATTCGAAAAGATCCGCAAGATGACCGACGACAAGAAGACGGGAATCCTCACGCTTTCCATCACGTGGACAGATCCGCACATGGCCGCGAAATGGGCCAACGACCTGTTGAAGATGACCAACGATTATCTGCGCGAGAAAGCCATCCTGGAATCGGAACGACACATCGAGTACCTGAAGGAGCAGGCCGCGGCGACGGATGTAGCGCAACTGCGCACGGCAATCTATTCGGTGCTCGAGTCGGAGATCAAGAACATCATGTTGGCGAAGGGCCCCGGCGATTACGCACTGAAGGTGATCGATCCGGCAGTCGCTCCGGAGCGCGCAACGACTCCGAAGCGCGTGCTATGGGCTTTGGGCGGTCTCGTCGGCGGCTTCGCGCTGTCGCTGCTCATCGTTTTCATCCGCACGACCTGGCGCAACGGCAGTCCGCGATGAGTTGCTCATGATCTCTACCATCAAGCTTCTGCTGAAGGATCTGTTGCACCAGGCCGGTGTCGAAGTGCGTTGGCTGCGGCATGTGAACAGCGAAGAAAGCGTCCTGCGGAGCATCGTTGCCGCAACTCGTCCCACGGCCGTGCTCGATGTCGGCGCCAACGTCGGACAATTCGCCGGTGTGGTCCGCAAGCTCGGCTACCGCGGCTCGATCGTTTCTTTCGAAGCGATTCCGGCGGTCCATGCGGTGCTGTCTGCAGCGGCAAAGAGCGACAGCAACTGGGTGGTGGCACCCTGCGCAGCACTGGGCAGCAGCCCCGGAAGCGCTCCCATGCACATATCGCAGAACTCGGTCAGCAGCAGCCTGTTGCCCATGCATTCCACGCACCTGAACGCGGCACCCGATTCGGTGTATGTCGATAGCCAGGTCGTCAGGGTGGAGCGGCTCGACATGCTGGCCGCCGGTTTGGTGCCCGCCGCCGGTGACCTGCTCCTGAAAATCGATACGCAGGGATATGAGCGTCCGGTCCTCGAGGGCGCCACTGCGCTGCTGCCGAGAATCTGCGCCATCCAGGTCGAGCTGTCGCTGGTGCCTTTGTACGAAGGCGCTGCGAGCTTCACCGAGATGGTCGCCTTCATACAGAACCTGGGGTACGAGCTCTTTTCCATCGTGCCCGGATTCAGGGACGTGCAGAGCGGTCGACTCCTGCAGGTCGATGGATTTTTCGTTCGCCATTAGCGGACACCGACGAAAGGGATCCGGCGCGTCGACCGGATGAATTTGGAACGAGGCCCGAAATGACAAAACTTACGCGAGAACTGCTGGCACAGCGAATCTGCGATCGTATCGATGCGGAGCAGGAACGCATACGTGGCCAGTGGCATGCGCCCGGTGCGATCAGCTATTTCGTCATCGACGACCTGTTGCCGCAGGAATGGGCGATGCAGATCGGCCAGGCCTTTCCGGATACCGGCGCGATGATGCTTCGTAGCAGCCTGCGTGAAGTGAAGTTCGTTTCGGCGCAGATGAACAAACACGCGCCGGTCCTCGAGGACGCCATTTATGCGTTTCAGCAGCCGGCTGTCGTCGAACGCATCGAACGCATCACCGGGTTGCGTTCGCTGGAAGCGGACGACCTGCTCTACGCCGGGGGCATTTCGCTCATGGGGCAGTCGCACTTCCTGAATCCGCACATCGACAATTCGCATGACAAGGAACGTGCCCGGTACCGGGTGATCAATCTGCTTTACTACGTTACAGCGGACTGGCAACCGCAAAATGGGGGCAATCTCGAGCTGTGGCCGGAAGGGCCGAAGGGGCGGCCGGTGACGATCGTCAGCCAGTTCAACCGGCTGGTCGTCATGGTGACGCACCAGCATTCGTGGCACTCCGTGTCGCCCGTCAATGTGCCGCTGAACCGTTGCTGCATCTCCAATTACTATTTCTCGCGCCTGCCCGTCGGGGACACCGAGTATTTTCACGTGACGACGTTCCGTGGCCGGCCGGAACAGCCCTTTCGCGACGTGGTCCTTCGTCTGGATGGCAAGTTGCGCGGTTGGTTACGGACGATGTTTCCCACGGGCGTGCGGCAGACCCGGCACTTTTATCAGCGTGGCAAGAATGAGTGAACGCTTCTGCCGTGCATGCGGACCACGTTCGCGTTGAGCCGTCGCTGATGCTTCGTCCGGGTGAGCTATGAACATCGCCTCGCTGTTACGTGTCTATGGCTGGTGGGGCTTGCTGCGGCTGGTCGTCGATATAATCGTATCCCGGCTGATGTTTCCCCAAACCCGCATCGTGCGGCGCCCGTTCTATATTCGCGGATCGGGGAAGATCACCCTGGGCAAGGGCTTTACCAGCGGCCCGGGACTCAGAATCGATTCCGAGGGAGAGGCGGCATCGGTGGCCATCGGCACCGATGTGCAAGTGAACAACAACGTCCACATCGGCGCGGTCGAGTCCGTCGTCATCGGCGATCGCGTGCTGATTGCGAGCGGTGTGTTCATCTCGGACCACAATCATGGGATCTATACCGGATCGGCACCGTCATCTCCCCTGGTGCCTCCAGCCCAACGCCCATTGCAGGTAATGCCGGTAGTCATCGAAGAGGATGTCTGGCTCGGCGAGCACGTCTGCATCCTGCCAGGCGTGCGCATCGGCAAGGGCACCATCGTCGGCGCCGGCTCGGTGGTGACCAAGTCGCTTCCCGCTTATACGATTGCCGTAGGAATGCCGGCGCGCGTGATCAAACGTTTCGATTTCGACAGGCACGTCTGGGTCGCTGCGCAGTGAGACGTTGTATCGCCGTCTCGGCAGTCAACTTCACTGAAGGTGGCCCGCTGACGGTACTGCGGGAGTTTGTCGATGCGGCGTGCAGCGTGCTCCCCGATAACTGGGATGTCGTGGTGTTTCTGCATGACGCGAAACTACTGAAAACGAGCAGGGCGCGGCTCATCGAAGTGCGGTACGCAAAGCGCGGCTGGTTGCGCCGGCTGTATGTCGAGTGGTTCGCACTGCGCACCTACTCGCTGGAGCTGCAGCCCGACGTATGGGTCTCACTACACGACATCACGCCGCGGGTCGTCTGCACTCGGCAGGCAGTCTATTGCCACAACCCCGCGCCATTTTTTCGCGTACGACTGCGCGATGCGTTTTTCGAACCGCAGCTGTTGGCATTCAGACTGGCTTACAAGGCGCTCTACCGGCTGAACATCCATCGCAACTATGCAGTGATCGTGCAGCAAGCGTGGTTGCGGGAGGAGTTCAGGAAGTGGACCGGCGAGGCAGTACGCATCGTCGTCGCGCATCCCGCAGACGGAGAACGTAGCGATGTTCCCAAGTTGCGCACGCCGGGTACGAATCGAGCCGTCTTTTTTTACCCGGCCTTGCCGCGCGCGTTCAAAAATGTAGAGCTGATCTGCCGGGCCGTACAAATGCTCGAGCAGGGCACGCAATGGCGCAGCGATGTCGTCCTGACGATTGCCGGCACGGAAAACAAGTATGCGAAATGGCTGCATGCGCATTTCGCCAGTCTCCGCAGCGTGAAATTTGCAGGACGCCACTCGGCGGAACAGATGCTCGAGCGGTATGAAGAAGCGGACTGCCTGCTGTTCCCATCGCGTCTGGAGACGTGGGGCCTGCCGATTACCGAAGCCAAGCAACAGGGGCTGCCGATGTTCGTGGCCGACCTGCCTTACGCGCGCGAAACTGTCGGCAACTACGACCGGGCCGATTTCATCGACATCGAAGATCATGCTGCCTTGGCCGAAAAACTCCTGGCGTTCCAAGCGCAGACGTTCCTTTTCCAGCCGGCGCGGATGAACGCGCCCGCGCAGCCTTTTGCAGCGGACTGGACGGGCCTGATCCATCGTCTCACCGAAGGGCTGCGTTGATCGCAGGGGTTGCTTCGTCAGTGCCTCGAGTCAGTCAAGTGCCGACGCCCGCCGGCCCGGTTATGTCATGGATGTACCTTGGCGACCGCGCATTCGTAGCCAGCATATTTTCATGTGCCACGGTATACATATTTCTGGCGCAATCCATCGGACTCGGTGGTATCGTCTCGACATAATTTGAACAATGATCTAGGACGGCTGTTGACCAAGGAGAGGTAGCGCAGTTCGACAATCTCACGATTGCCGTTGTGGGAAAGGCCGTTGACTGGTCAAGTCTGTCTGCCGCCTGCCTGCCTGTTTGGACCCTATGAGATTTCTTCGTGTGTGCAAGTACGTCCGGGCGATGCGTTTCTGGCCGCAGGACTCGACCCTGACAGGGGCCTCGCGGTATCGACGGGCAATAATGACTTCGGGTGCGCTGGTGCTGGCCCGAGCAAGCGCGCTGCTTTCGATGCTGGTGCTGGTTCCGATCCTGCTGACTTCGCTCGACTACGAGCGCTTCGCGTTGTGGATGACATTCAGTTCCATTGTTTCCTTGATGGCGTTCACCGACTTCGGACTCGGCAACGGACTGATGACCGCACTGGCGTCCGCTTCCGCGAAGGAATCCGATCACAGACTGCAGATACTGATTTCCAACGGGTTCGCTGCCCTCGTTCTGCTGAGCGTGCCATTGGCCCTGCTCGTGGTCGCAGTGGCCTCCACCGCGCCGTTGGGTTTGTGGCTGGGCGTGACGAAGATCCCCGCGGGTGAGTTGCGCTCTGCAGTGATCATCCTGTCGCTCGGTGTCATGGCGGGGGGAATTGCCGGCATAGCCGGTCGCGTGCAGGCCGGCCTCCAGACCGGCTACATCGCCTCGCTGTGGACGACCGCTGCATCGATACTGATGTTCGTATGCCTCATGGCCGGAATCTATTGGCGGCTTCCGTTCCTCGACCTGGTCGCCATCTCTGCCTGCGTCCCCATCGTCGCCGGCATCGCGAACACCATTTGGTATTTCACGAGGACCGAGCCTGGACTGAGACCGAGGATGGCGGCTGTCGATCTGACGCAGATGGCGGGGTTGTTCCGCAGCGGCGGTTTCTTCTTTCTCTTGCAGGTGGCCGCCACCGTCACGTTTGCGACCGATAACCTGATCATCGCTTCCACCGTCGGGGTCGAGGCCGTGCCTTCCTATGCCATTCCCGCGAGGCTGTTCGGCTTCATCAGCCTGAGCGTCGCCATCATCGTCCAACCGCTGTGGCCCGCGTACGCTGAAGCAGCGGCGCGAGGCGACATGGCGTGGGTACGGCAGACTTTTCTGCGCTCCCTGGCGATCGCGTTCGGCCTGTCCTTCGCGATTGCCAGCATCCTGTTCCTGCTCCGGAACCAGGTATTTCCGTTGTGGACCGGATCGCAAGTGAAGATCGATTCCAGCGTGGCTGCTGCCTTGGCTGTCTGGTGCGTGGCCGAGTCTTGCGGGGTCGCGTTTGCAATGCTGCTCAACGGTCTGAAAGTGGCGCGTTTCCAGATTGCGATAGCCCTCGCGCATACGCTCCTGAGCTTACCCATCCGTTATCTGTTTCTGCAGCGTTTTGGACTGTGGGGCTTGCCCGCTGCAACGACGCTGGTGTATGTCGTCAGCGCCATCATTCCCTGCGTGATTCAGTTGCCGAAAATCCTCGGCACCCGCGCGCATGTGGCAGAGGGCCGCTTCGATACCTCGATCGTCAAAATCGTTGCGACGCCCTGATCGCGTTGCGAAGTTGCCCGTTGGGCGTCGGCCGTCGTGCCCGGGATTTCATTTTCGCGCATTCAGCGTTTATCATCGCGGCGGCTTCACGGACCGATGTCGTGCGGAAGTGCACAAGGCGACTGTTAGGCGCGCCGGTGCACCAGCAAGATCGAGTTGCTGTCGTGAAATGACTCCAGAACTGTCGAGCCCGGGCAGGGCCGGTGCATTCGGGTCGCAAACCATTCTTTTCGATCGTCCATTCGGCGCGCGTCTTGGCACGCCGCCATCCAGAATATCGTGCATGCAGAGGTCGACAGCTCAGTGTTCAGATTCATTTTCCGCAAGCTCAAGCATGGTTACATCTGGCAGCGGGTTTTCGTCGAGAGGCTCACCGAACCGCTGCATCTGAACTTCATGGCGATCTTCGTTGCGATTTTTGGCAGCCTGCGCATGAAGATCGCATTCGACCTGGTTCTGCGGCATCACCACAGCTACGCCATTCTCGAGCAGGCGGATCTGGCGAAGAGCCTGGGGATCAAGACGGTAACGCTGATCGAGTTCGGCGTCGCCAACGGTGCGGGGTTGCTCAATATCTGCGAGATCGCGCGCCGGGTGACGGCCGTGACGGGAGTCGAGTTCCGGATTTACGGCTTCGATACCGGCAAGGGTATGCCGCCGCCGGAGTCGTACAGGGATCATCCCGAACTCTACAGCACAGGCGACTTCCCCATGAATCACCAGGCCTTGAAGCAGCGGCTGCCTGCCAACGCGAGACTGGTGCTGGGCGAACTCAAGGAAACGGTGGAGCAATTCGTCGCACAGTTGTCGGCGGACGAGCCCGTGGGCTTCGTCTCCATCGATGTCGACTACCACTCATCGACGCGCGACGCGTTGAAGATTTTCAGTGCCGCGCCGGATAAATATCTGCCTCGCGTCCAGATCTACCTCGACGACGTGGAGGCGCCTACGCACAATTCCTGGTGCGGCGAGCTGTACGCCGTGCACGAGTTCAACGCCGCCAACGAGCTGCGGAAAATCGAGCATCACACGTTCCTGCGCGGCCAGAGGATCTTCAAGAATGCCCGCTGGATCGATCACATGATGATGCTGCATGTACTCGACGCGCCCATGCGCAGCACCTGGAAAACCACGGGTGGGCCGCCACCCATCGTGCTGGACAATCCTTACATTAGCTGAGGCGCCAGCCGCTGACTTAGCCGCCGATATCGTTGACGGCGCCAGGTCAGGAAGGCAGCGACGTTGCCCCAAGGCGCTCGTCAGAAGCAATAGTGTTAGTAGCGCCGGCCGCGACTGTCCGCGTCGGGCGCGCCGCCAGCGACATAAGTGCGACCAACAGGAAAAAGCCGCCGGGCGAGAAATAGCCGGCGCCCCTGACGAACAATTCGATGGTGTAGGCAACGACGAATGAATGGAAGAACAGCCGTCGCGGATCTCTGAATGCAGGTGGGCGCAACTGCGATTGCCGGAAAAACCGCGCCGCACGGTAAAGCGCCACCAGGAACGCGACGATCGTCAGGAGGCCGAACACTCCGAATTCACCCGTAAGCTTCGTCGCGGTCGAACCGCCGTCGAGCAGGCTGATGTTCTTGCCCAGGATTTCAGCGATCCTGTCGGCGACTTCGCCGGTGGATCCGGCAATGCCGAACTGCTGGAAGCCCACGCCGAGGCCATGGGTCTCGCGGAAATTCAGAATGGCGTTTTCCCATCCCTGCATGAAGACGAGAGTCGAGACGTTGTCACTGTCGGCCGAGAACACGAGGCGGCTGGAATAGTAAGTCAGGTCGACTGCAACCAGAGCCAGCCCCGCAATCACGACGGCGAGCATCGGTATCAGGAAGCGCGCGCGCAACATCAACCCGGCGACGATCATCAGTCCCACCACCATCGTGAGGCTCTGCAGGACGATAGCTAGCAGGAACGCCATGGCGATGAGCGCGACCTGCTGCCCGCGTCTGGCGACCGAAACTCGGAACAGCAGGACCGGCAGGTATGCCAGCCCGAAATGCGAAGGCTCTGAAAAGACCACTACCGCCTTGACGGATGCCTGCGGACCGACTGGCGGCACGCCCAGCGCCGCTGCGAGGCCGAGCACGGTGAGCGTAACGAGTGCTACGTTCGCGCACCGGATGAGGTCCGCATCCGGTAGTCGGGCAAGTTTCCGCGCGGCAAAATGAGCGCCGATCAGCACCACTGCCAGGATGGCTGCCGAGACGCTGAAGCGCCCGAAGTCGACGCTGCCGATCTGAAAGTGACTGATGGCCGCGTGCAGCGCCAGCAGCAGGATTGCCGCGCACAGCCACCCCAAGCGACCCGCATCGGATTTCTGCAGGTAGTACGGTTGCCTGCCCGTTGCCAGGCCGAAGAGCGCCCAGGCGAGCGCGCTGATGAGTAGTCCCACTGTCATCGACGACGTCGTGAAAGCGACAAAGATCAGCGGTGGGAGCACCAGCGTCAGCAGCAGAATGAGCGGAGTAGGGTAGATCACGGTGGAAGACTTGATTGGCGGCTGTTGAAGTGAACGGCTCTTCAATACCAGAGCGAACGACACGCGCCAACGATGCGGGCTTTGCGGCGCTCCAGGGCGCTGAGCCAGCCTGGCCTGCCGCCAGTGTCGCGTTTCGCACGTTCCTGTTCTGCCAGCGCCAGGCCTTCGTTGGCGTTGCTGACGCCGCCCAGAGCCATCCTGGCGGTGACGCGATCCAGGAATTCGGCGCGCAACGCGCCTTTGGGTCTCAGCAACATTTCATAGTCGCCACAAAGGCGGTACTTGTCGTCGAACTGCCCGTACTCCTCGAACAGTGAGCGGTGGTGCAGAGAACCGACGTGCGCGACGGTCATGAAGCGGGAGAAGGCGGGCCACGCCCAGCGGGATCCTATGGTTCGCACGACCTTGCCATTTTTTACCAGCTCGACTCGCGAGGAAATGTAGTGTGTCGCAGCCGACAAGGATGCGATCTTGCGTGCGTAACCTTCGAGGGCGTCTGGATAGTAGGCGTCGTCCGCGCCGAGGAACGCCACCCATTCCCCTCGCGCCAACGTTAGCGCCTTGTTCCATGCCGAGTAGATTCCCGTGTCCCTCTCGCTCTTCCAGTAGTCGATGCGGTCGGCGCACTCCGCCAGGATCTCAACCGTGCCGTCGGTGGATGCGCCATCGACGATGAGATATTCGAAATCGCGAAAGCTCTGTCCGGCGACGCTATCGATGGCGTTCCTGATCGTCGAGGCGCCGTTCCTGACGACTGTGATGACGCTGATCAGCGGCACTGCGCCCGGCCGAACCTCTCCGGGTGCATTCCGCCTTCCGATTCTGCTGCCGCCTTCAACCATTCTTGTACTGTCCACTGCTGCGTTCAGGCGCGATCTTACGCTGTGCGACCGGAGACAGAGTACTTCGCGGCGGTAAGGGAGACGTTGCTCGATGAGAGGTTTTCTGTCCCGGCAGATTGTAGAATGCGCACATGACCTCCCACCCGTTGCCTCGATTCACTCGGCTCTCAATGTCAGAACAGTTACCGTTGCGCGCCATGCGCACATGAACGCGGCGGAGCAAGCGCCGCGGGCCAGCTCGATCGAGCGGGAGCCACTGCCGCTCGGCGCATCCATCGTCTTGTACCGCACCCCTGTAGGTGAAATCGCCGCCCTGATCGATGAGCTGCTCGATCAAGGTGCTGCGCGGGTGTACCTGGTCGACAACAGCCCGTTGAGTTTCGACACGTTCGGCCAATGGACGCCACCCGAGCGCGTAACCATCATCCGCGCCGGTCGCAACCTGGGGTATGGGCGCGGCCATAACATCGCGATCTCTGATTCGATACGTCGTCACCGCTATCACGTCGTGTCCAATCCGGACATCCGCCTGGGAAAGAACGTGCTTAGGGAGTTGTTCGCAGTGATGGAAGCGCGGAGCGATGTCGGTCTGAGCATGCCGGAGGTCGTCGGTCCGGACGGGGTGCGCCATTATCTCTGCAAGCGCGCGCCGTCGCCGTTCCAGTTACTGCCTGCGTCACTGGTGCCACATGCGTGGTGGGCTAAGCGCCGCGCCTATTTCGAAATGCGCGAATATTCGTACGATCGCGAGATCGAGGCCGAATGCCTGTCCGGCTGTTTCATGTTTCTGCGTTCCAGCATCCTGCAACGTACAGGTGCTTTCGACGAGCGCTTCTTCATGTACTTCGAGGATTTCGACCTGTCCCGCCGCGTGCGCCGGGTGGCTCGCAATCTCTATTTTCCGGCCGTGCATGTCATCCACGAACACCGCAGCGAGCACCGACGCTCGTGGCGCCTGCTTCGCGCCTTCGGCATGTCGGCGATCCGGTATTTCAGCAAGTGGGGCTGGTTCGAGCCACGCGCTTCGAGGGAAGGCCGACACGCCGCCGCGGGCAGTGGGCAGTGAATGTGGTCGTCACGGGTGCTGCCGGCTTCGTGGGCGGAGCGCTGTTGGAGCAATTGGCGCGAGACCCAGGCTTCAGCCTGACTGCGGTCGTCCGTCTGACGCAATCGACCTTTCCGGCCGGGGTCAGAGTGCTGGCGGTCAGCGATATCGATAGGTCGCTCGATTGCGGCGGCATGCTGCTCTCGTGCGACGTGGTCGTGCATCTCGCCGCACGAGTGCATGTCATGCGCGAGCGGTCGGGTGACCCGCTAGCGGCGTTTCGACGCGTCAATGTCGAGGGTACGTTGAACCTTGCGCGGCAGGCTGCTGCGGCAGGCGTGCGCCGCTTCATCTATCTCAGCTCGATCAAAGTGAATGGCGAGAGTACACCGCTCGACAGGCCGTTTACAGCCGATCAGGCTGCCAATCCGCTGGATGCCTATGGCCTGAGTAAATGGGAAGCCGAAGTCGGACTCCGGGAAATATCGGCGGCGACCGGAATGGAGGTCGTCGTCATCCGGCCGCCTCTGGTCTATGGATCCCGGGTCCGCGGCAATTTTCTCGCCATGATGAAGTGGCTGCACAAAGGGGCCATCCTGCCTTTCGGTGCGGTCGAACAGAACCGCAGAAGCTTTGTCTCGGTCCGCAACCTGGTCGATCTCATCATTACGTGCATCACTCATCCTCGAGCCTGCGGGCAGATATTCCTGGTCAGCGATGGCGAGGATCTATCCACAGCGGAATTGTTGAAGCGGCTTGGCTGTGCCCTGGGAAGACCGGCTCGCCTGATCGCGGTGCCGGTGCCGTTGCTGGCCGCGGGCGCCAGGCTCGTGGGTCGCAGCGATCTGGCGGGCAGACTGCTGGGGTCTTTGCGCGTCGATATCTCCAAGGCGCGCGATCTGATTGGCTGGCTGCCGCCCTTCACTGTGGACAGTGAGCTGGCCGAGACTGCCCGTGGTTATCTGAGCGATTCCCCATCTTGACCTACTTCGCCGTTCCGGCTCTCGTGCTGGTGCTCGCACTCGTCGGAACCGGGTGGGTACGCCGTTACACGCTATCGCGAAGCATTCTCGACGTGCCCAACGACCGGAGCTCGCACAGAATTCCGACCCCGCGAGGCGGGGGGCTGGCCATCGTAATAGCTGCCTCGTTGGGCTTTTGCGCCCTTGCCTTGCTGGACGTAATCGACTGGCAGGCTTTCCTGGCGCTGCAGGGCGGATTGCCAGTCGCCATGGTGGGGTTCATGGATGACCGCTATCAGGTGTCTGTACGTGTTCGCCTGTCGGTGCATGTCGGCGCTGCGGCGTGGGGACTGTATTGGTTGGGGGGCTTGCCTCCCTTGTTGATTGGCGAGACGGTGCTCGATCCAGGCTACCTCGGCTGGGGGTTGGGGATCCTGGCCATCGTATGGACGCTCAACCTGTTCAATTTCATGGATGGCATTGACGGCATCGCGGCAGCAGAGGCGATCTTCGTGGCCTTGGCGGGTTCGCTTCTACTTGCACCGGGAGCGCTCGAGTCCGCATCCATGGCGGGCCTGGTGTTTGCAGCTGCCTGCTGCGGTTTCCTGTTCTGGAACTGGCCTCCCGCGAAGATTTTCTTGGGCGATGTGGGTAGCGGCTACCTGGGAGTCGTCATCGCCATCCTGGCGATCGATGCTGGCCGCAGCAGCGGCGTCGCTCTCTTCGTCTGGTTGATCCTCGGCGCGGTATTCTTTGTCGATGCCTCGTTGACTCTGCTACGCAGGCTGATTCGCGGCGAACGGGTGTACGAAGCGCATCGATCGCATGCCTATCAGTGGTTGTCGCGGCGATGGGGAGGCCACAAACCGGTCACGCTGGTCGTCACGGCGGTGAATGTCATGTGGCTGTTGCCATGTGCAGCCCTGGCAGTGCTCCACCCCGAATGGGCGGCTTGCTTGGTCGTCGTTGCAATGACACCGCTGCTCGTCGCCGCTGCAGTGGCCGGGTCGGGACTACCCGAGGCGAAGCGGACTGGCGATTGATCGAATGTGCTAGCACTGAAATGTCGACTGTTGCGTTGATTCTCGCGTCTACATTCCTCGCATCTTCGATCTGGAATGGCCGGCACACCAAATCCTCATGGGGGACTAGAAAGTGCACTCCGCGTGAGTGTCGTTGCAGCATTGCCATCGTCGAGGGCGAACTGCAGTCGAGGAATTCCGTGAACGAGCGCTGAACATCGAGCCGCTAGAATCAAATGGACTTGCGATCGTCGCAGACAATCATTGCTGCGCTGCTTTATGTGCGCTGTATCGTATTTGAGTCAGTGCAATAACCAAAGGGTTCTGGGAGAATGCCAGCCCATTCAGCAGGTTCGGTGTCTGAGTGCGTCAAATTCGAGAGGAATCTCCCAAATTGTCGCATTTAGGTGGAACGCGAACTCCGTTAACGCATTCTGCGGTGGCTTAAACAATTCCAGGGAGTGTATGAGTGACTGAGTCCATGCCGAAGTGGATTGAAGGGTTGGTCAACAAGCTCGCTTTGCTGCCTCGGTCGAGGAAACGACTCGTCATGGTGGGAACGGACGCCGTAGGTATACCGGCGATGTTGTGGCTCGCGACGACTCTTCGATCCGGCGATCCGGGGCAACAAATCGCTGGAACGGAATGGCTCTACTGCGCAGCGCTTCTTACCAGCATCGTGGTTTTCGTGCGCATGGGCCTGTATCGGGCGGTCGTCCGGTACCTGGGACCGAAGGCGATTATCGCTGTCGTTTCGGGAGTCACGACCTCGGTTGCGCTCTTGTCCGTCCTTGCGCTCCTCTGGCCCGGGGACGCCGTGCCGTTGTCGGTATTACCCATCTATTGGGCTTTCGCATTGATCTATGTTGGCGGCAGCCGGTTTCTGGTCCGCGGTCTGTTGAATTATCGCTGGTCGAACGGTACGCAACGCATTGCCATCTATGGCGCGGGGGCGGCGGGAGTACAGCTTGCGATCGGGCTACTGCGCAGCGGACGGTATCACCCGATTGCGTTCATCGACGATAACGCGTCGTTGCACGGGAGCACGATCAATGGGCTGGAAGTATTCTCGCTGAAAGCGCTGCCGACTCTGGTAAGGGAGGAGGCGCTCGCGGCCGTGATGCTCGCGTTGCCTTCGCAGTCACGGCGGCGTCGACAGGAAATCCTCAAGGCGCTCGAGCCTTTGTCGTTACTCGTCCAGACGGTACCTGACTACGGTGACATTCTTGCAGGTCATGCGCGTGTGGAAGACGTGCGCGATGTCGATGCGGGCGATCTACTCGGGAGAGATCCCGTACCTCCGAATACTCGCTTGCTGGATGCGTGTATTCGCGGAAAAGTCGTCATGGTGACCGGTGCGGGCGGCTCCATCGGTTCGGAGCTTTGTCGCCAGATCCTGCGATTGCGGCCATCGCAGTTGCTGCTGTTCGAAATGTCAGAACTCGCGTTGTACAACGTCGAAAGGGAATTGCGGCTGCTGGCGGTTACCGAGCAATGTCCGGTCGAGATCGTGGCGCTGCTCGGCGACGCCCACCACAAGACGCGCGTGCGCGAGATTCTTCAGGCTTACGGCGTACAGACGATCTACCACGCTGCCGCCTACAAGCATGTGCCCATAGTCGAGCAGAATGCGATCGAAGGCATTTACAACAACGTTTTCAGCACGTGGCATGCCGCAGAGGCGGCGCTCGAATGCCGGGTGGAAACGTTCGTGCTCATTTCCACTGACAAGGCGGTGAACCCGACGAATGTCATGGGCGCCACCAAGCGTTTCGCCGAGATCGTTCTGCAGGGCTTGCAGGATCGCGGGTCGAGCACGCGCTTCTGCATGGTCAGGTTCGGCAACGTGCTCGAATCGTCCGGGTCCGTCGTGCCGTTGTTTCGCGAGCAGATCAAGCGGGGCGGACCGGTGACGGTCACGCATAAAGACGTTATCCGCTATTTCATGACGATTCCGGAAGCAGCCCAACTGGTGTTGCAGGCGGGATCGATGGCCGAGGGTGGCGACGTTTTCGTTCTCGACATGGGTAAACCCGTGCGCATTTCCGATCTCGCGCGCCGCATGATCAGCCTGATGGGACTCACCGTTCGCGATGAAGAGAATCCGGACGGGGACATCGAAGTGGTCTACACCGGCCTGCGACCGGCGGAGAAGCTGTTCGAAGAGCTGCTGATCGGCACCAACGTCACCGGAACCGAGCATCCCATGATCATGCGCGCCATCGAGCACTCGCTGCCGTGGATGCATGTCCAGCAGGTTCTCGATGAGCTGTCGATCGCGTCGAATCGTTTCGATTGCGATCGGGCGCGTCAGTTGCTGATGCAGACGGTCGCGGAGTACAAGCCGGTCCAGGCGATTCAGGATCTGGTATGGACCCGCAAGTCGGAACTGGCGCACGCAGAATTGAAGAACGTTACCGCCCTGCAATCGCGACGTTCGAGGGTGCCTGCGGCTCCGCCTGCTCACTGAGCCAATTGCACGGAGCTCGCATGGGCTGATTGACGGACGATCGATGGGTAGTTCCTGAATTCGAAAGTAAGCGGGCTCACTTCCCCGTGACCTAGAACCGCGTCTGCGTCCTTGCGACTCGATCCGATGCGTGCCTCCTGCACGACCCGCTCCTTCCCTTGAGGCAACCGAATGCCACTCCGTGGCGCTCCTTGCTCCCCACTAGGGTAGCGATGGACGGAGGGAAATTCCCTCGCCCAACTGCCGGAAATCACTGAAAAAATTTAGCTTATGTAAGGAAACGGCGGGCACGGTATGCGCCCGCCGCGAATGCATTCGTCAGTACGCGTTCGGGTCGCGCGTGACGGAGATGGCCGTGCGGAACAGGATCTTGATATCCAGCCACAGGGACCACTGGCGGAGGTAGTCGAGATCGAACTCGACGCGCTTCTGCATCTTGTCGATGGTGTCGGTCTCACCGCGCAAGCCATTCACCTGTGCCCAGCCCGTGATGCCGGGCTTGATCTTGTGACGGATCATGTAGCCGTCGATCAGCTTGCGATACTGCTCGTTGTGAGCGATTGCGTGCGGACGTGGGCCCACCAGGCTCATCGTGCCTTGCATGACGTTGAGCAGCTGCGGGAGCTCATCGAGTGAAGTACGGCGGAGGAAGCCGCCGATCTTGGTGAGCCGGAAGTCGCCGCGCGTCGCCTGCATGACGTGAATGCCGTCTTCCCACACCTTCATGCTGCGGAATTTGTAGATGAGGATTTCCTCGCCGTCGAGGCCGTAACGTCGCTGCTTGAACAGCACCGGACCTCGCGAGGTGAACTTGATCGCGGCAGCAACGCCGAGCATGACGGGGCTAAGCAGGGCCAGAGCCACCGATGCCAGGATCAGATCGGTGGTGCGCTTGATGACGGCGCATTTGCCCTGGAAAGGCGTGTCGCAGATCGAGACTGCAGGGATGCCATCGATGTCGACGAAGCGCGCCTGGATCAATTCGAACGCTGACAGGTCGGGCACGATGTAGATGGAAGCAGTGGTGTCGCGAAGCTGCGTGACCAGCTGAATCATTCGAGACGAGCCCCACACCGGCAGCGCGATGTAGACAGCCTGGATCGGGTTACGCTGCGCGAATTCGTACACGTCGGAGAGCTTGCCGATCAGCTGGTTGGCGGAAATGCCGGGCAGGCGCTCGATGGCGCGATCGTCGAAGTAACCGGCAAATCCCGCCGACTCATCGCCGCTTCCCAGTCGTCGTGCGAGTTCCTGGCCTACTTCATTCGCACCGACGATCACATAAGTGCGAGCGCGTGTCTCGCCTTTGCGCATGCGTTTGGCGATATTGCGAGACAACTGGCCCGCGCCGATGAGCAGTGCCGGCGTTGCAATGAACCAAGTGAGGATCACTGCGCGCGAGAAGTCTTCGGATGTCTTGAGGGCAAAAGCGATGAACAGCAGGATGCCGACCAGCAGGCTCCATTCGAACAGCAGCCGCGAGATCATCGGCCGCACATTCCATGAGGTCGACGTCAGGTCGGGGCCATTCACGATCCGCGGCGAGAGAATGAAAGCGATGAGCGCAAGAGCGACGTAAGGCAGTTTGGGGCCGGTGCCGTAGATGAGCGCACACAGCGCGAGCGACACGACGATGGTGATTGGGTAGAGGATGCTCTGCAACAGCACCAGCTGCGCCGATGCGAGGGTGCCGAGTCGGATCCTGATACGTGAGGTACCGTGAGTCTCGTTTCGAAGTGTCTGACGCTTCTCGTGTGCGTAGAGCAGATCGGAAACTCGCCGCGCTTCAATTTCGTTCAACATAAATCGTCAGGGATCCGCTATGAGTTAAGAGTACACACTGTCTATCAACGCAAGTGAGACGCCTGTCACCGTCGCCAAAGCCAAACGACGCGCCACAACCACAGAAAGTCCTGGATATTTCCCAGGGTTTTCCCATCGAACTGCCTGCATCGTTGCTCGCGAGCATTGTTTGTATTTGCACTAACTGCCGCAACTGTCGCGAAACGCATGCACGCGTCTGCAAATTCAGACATTGTTTTCAAATGGATTCAGTGCATCGACACAATCTTCGATGCGAAACGGTGCAAACGCACCAGTTACGTAAATTCGCTGGTCAGTTATGTCGCGGTTGCTGCCTGTTGATGCGTGGCGTCGGCCCATATGCGCCGAGATATGTCGCGCAGGCAATGAAAAATATTTTTCTTGCGTTGCCGATCATTCGATGCATGTCGTGCGTTGCTGTCGCGCCGAGCGATGCGAGAGGATGAAATGTCGAATGCAGGCAAGAAGGCGAGCGCGAAACGCGGGCAAGAACTTAGGTGTAATCGTCGTTGCAACGTTTACGCGATTGTTCTGCGCCAACTACTCTTGCGTGACGCCTGCAATTGCGGTCCGCTCGTCATTCTGGATGGCTGCGTTAGTCACGGTGTGAGAACTGGCGCGCGTCAAGCCTCTGGGGCTTCGCCTATTCTCGTATCGTGAGCATGTTGCACCCGGGCGCGGAGCGGATTTACGTTGTCAGCGGGCGTATTTCTTTACCTTGAGAGCTCGGTAGATTAAGCTTTATCCCATTCTTTTCCTTTTTGTTTCCAAAGGTTACGCATGCGTCTTACCATTTTCGGTTCAGGATATGTCGGCCTGGTCACCGGTGCCTGTTTCGCCGAGGCTGGCAACAATGTGCTCTGTGTCGACATCGATCAACGCAAGGTCGACATGCTCAATGCCGGCCAGTCGCCGATTTTCGAGCCAGGCCTCGAAGCCCTTCTAGTCAAGAACCTGGCAGCCAAGCGCATCAGCTTCACGACGGATGCGGCGCTGGGTGTGAAGCACGGCCTGTTCCAGTTCATTGCGGTGGGCACTCCGCCCGATGAGGACGGTTCGGCCGATCTCAAATACGTCCTGGCAGTGGCGGAGTCGATCGGCAAGGAAATGCAGGAGTACCGAGTCGTCGTCACGAAATCGACAGTCCCGGTAGGTACTGCCGACAAGGTTCGCGCGAAGATCGACGAGACGATGGCTGCCCGCGGCGCCAATCTCGAATTCGACGTGGTTTCCAATCCGGAATTCCTCAAGGAAGGCGCTGCCATCAGCGACTTCATGAAGCCCGATCGCATCGTCGTCGGTACCGATAATCCTCGCACCGGCGAGTTGCTCAAAGCGTTGTACGACCCGTTCACGCGTAATCACGGTCGCATGATCCTGATGGATGTGCGCTCCTCGGAGCTCACCAAGTACGCAGCCAACGCCATGCTCGCGACCAAGATCAGCTTCATGAATGAGCTCGCCAATCTGTCCGAGCGCGTCGGCGCCGACATAGAGAACGTGCGCTTAGGTATCGGTTCGGACCCGCGCATCGGCTATCACTTCATTTACCCGGGATGCGGCTACGGCGGATCCTGCTTCCCCAAGGACGTCCAGGCCCTGGCGCGCAGCGCCGGCGACTATTCGTTCAACGCCGAAGTGCTCAAGGCGGTCGAGAGTGTCAACAATCGCCAGAAGCAGGTGTTGTTCGACAAGATCAGCAAGCATTTCGACGGCAAGCTGGCCGGCAAGACGGTCGCCCTGTGGGGCCTGGCATTCAAGCCGAACACCGATGACATGCGCGAAGCGCCGAGCCGCGAACTCATGGAGCGTCTGTGGGAAGCGGGTGCCAAGGTGCGCGCGTACGACCCCGTGGCTGCCCACGAAACCGGTCGCATTTATGGCGATAGAAAAGACCTGGTGCTGGTCGAGCATGCACTCGATGCACTGGTGGATGCCGATGCGCTGGTCATCGTGACCGAGTGGCAGGAGTTCCGCAGCCCCGATTTCGAACACATCAAGGCCACGCTGCGTGAGCCGGTGATATTCGACGGCCGCAATCTTTACGATCCCGCCTTCGTCAAGCAGTTCGGTCTGGCTTATTATGCGATCGGCCGCGGCGACAGTGTTACGACCACATCCGTAGAACGTCGCCGACGCGCCAGTGATCGTTGATCACTATCGTTGATCACGATTGTTGATCAGTCAGGGGCACCAACGGACTTCGAATGACTTTGATACCAGTGATCCTGTCGGGGGGCTCGGGCACCCGACTGTGGCCGTTGTCGCGCGAAATGTTTCCCAAGCAGCTCCTGCCGCTCGTGAGCAAGGGCACGATGCTGCAAGAGACATTGGCGCGGCTGAACGGTGTCGAAGACATCGGCCCGCCGATTGTCGTCAGCAATGAAAACCACCGGTTCCTCGTAGCCGAACAGCTGCGGGAGAGCCGGGTGGCCGCACAGGCCATCATTCTCGAACCGGTAGGCCGCAATACCGCTCCGGCAGTTGCGGTAGCCGCCATGGCTGCGATTTCCGCGGCCCCGGAAGGCGCTCGCTCGGCGAACGATCTGGTCCTGCTGGTGCTTCCGGCCGATCACGTCATCAGGGACGTCGCGGCATTCCAGCGGGCAATCGCGATCGGGCGCAAGGCCGCCGCCGCGGGCAAGCTGGTGACGTTCGGCGTCGTCGCCACCAAGCCGGAAACCGGCTACGGCTACATCCGTCGCGCCAGTGGTGACGGTCCGGCCTACGCGATCAGCCAGTTCGTGGAGAAACCGGATCGCGAGACCGCACAGAAGTATGTCGATTCGGGCGAGTACTTCTGGAACAGCGGCATGTTCATGTTCAAGGCCTCCAAGGTACTCGAAGAGCTGCGGGCACTCGCTCCCGCGATCTACGAAGCCTGCGCGCAATCGTTCACGTCGGCTAAGCGGGACCTGGATTTCACGCGGCTGGCGGAAAAGGAATTCAGCGCGTCGCCCAGCGATTCCTTCGACTATGCGGTAATGGAGAAGACGCAGAATGCCGTCGTGGTGCCGCTCGATGCCGGCTGGAGCGATGTCGGTTCGTGGTCGGCGCTGTACGAGGCCATCCCTTCGGATGGCAACGACAATGTCGTGTCAGGCGACGTGCTGACCGAAGATTCCCATGGTTGCTACCTGCAATCGACGAGTCGCCTGGTGGCGGCCGTGGGCTTGAAGGACTGCGTGGTCGTCGAAACCAAGGACGCAGTGCTCGTGGCTCCTAAGAACCGCGTGCAGGACGTGAAGCAACTGGTGGCGCAGCTGAAGAAGAACGAGCGCTACGAGACCTCCCTGCATCGCGAGGTGTTTCGTCCCTGGGGCAGCTACGACAGCATCGACTCGGGCGACCGTTTCCAGGTGAAACGGCTGAGCGTCAAGCCGGGCGCCATCATGTCGTTGCAGCTGCATCACCACCGGGCCGAACACTGGATCGTGGTCGCCGGCACCGCACGCATCACCCGCGGCGAGGAAGTCTTTCTACTGGAAGAAAACCAGTCGACGTACATTCCGCTCGGCGTGCGCCATCGCATCGAAAACCCGGGCAAGATTCCACTGCACATCATCGAAGTGCAATCGGGCACTTACCTGGGCGAGGACGACATCGTCCGCTTCGAAGACCGCTACGGTCGTGAAGGTAAGACCAACTAGGATAGGGTGCCTTGGCGGCGGTTCGCGCGCGAACCGGCCGTCGCATCCGCTTATCCTTGGTCGCGAGTCCTGCGTATGGCGACTCGCGCTCCCGCCTCACAGACACACACATAAATCATCTGCTGCGAGCGATTCATGGCCGCAATCAAAGGTTTCAAGGCATACGACTACCGCGGGCGCATTCCCGGCGAACTCAATCCCGAGGTGGCCTACCTGATCGGCAGGGCATATGCGGCATTTCTCCAGCCGCAGCGTGTCGTCGTGGGGCGCGATATCCGGTTGTCGAGCGATGAGCTGTGTGCGTCGCTGACGCGAGGATTGCTCGATGCAGGCGTCGACGTTTACGATATCGGCCTGTGCGGCACCGAAGGCGTGTACTTCGCCACGTTCAGCGAAAGCATGGACGGCGGCATCATGGTTACCGCCAGTCACAATCCGCCGGACTACAACGGGATGAAGTTCGTCCGCGAGCAGTCGCGGCCCATCAGCGGCGACACCGGCCTGAAGGAAATTCAACGCCTCGCCGAAGCCGGCGAGTTCCCCGTTGCGACTCGGCGTGGCCAACGTCACGAACTCGATATCCGTCGGCAATACGTCGAGCACCTGCTTTCGTATCTCGACCGGCCGGCGCTGCGCAAGCTGAAGATCGTCGTCAATGCCGGCAATGGCGGCGCGGGCGCAGTCGTCGACCAGTTGGAAACGCAGCTGCCTTTCGAGTTCATCAAGCTCAACCACGAACCCGACGGCACCTTCCCCAATGGCGTGCCGAACCCGATGATCGAAGAGAATCGCATCGCGACCATCGACGCCATACGTCGTCACGGCGCCGACTTCGGCGTTGCGTGGGATGGCGACTTCGATCGCTGTTTCCTGTTCGATGAGACCGGCGCCTTCATCGAGGGGTACTACATCGTCGGCCTGCTGGCGTCGGTGTTTCTCAAACGTGAGCCCGGTGCGCGCGTCGTGCACGATCCACGACTGACCTGGGCTACGGTGGACATGGTCGCGTCGCTTGGTGGCAAGGCTGTGATGTCGCGGTCTGGGCATGCGTTCATGAAGGATGTGATGCGCGCGTCGGACGCCGCTTATGGCGGCGAGATGAGCGCGCATCACTACTTCCGCCGGTTCGGCTACTGCGACAGCGGCCAGATTCCGTGGTTGCTGGTTGCGCAGATCCTCTGCGAGTCGGGTCGTTCGCTGTCCTCGCTCGTCGAGGAGCGTATCCGCCTGTATCCAGCAAGCGGGGAGATCAATCGTCGTGTCGTCGATGCGGCGGCCACGATCCAGCAAGCTCAGGCTGTTTATGGTCCGCAGGCTCGCTCCATCGACTTCACCGATGGCCTGTCGATCGAGTTCGATCGCTGGCGCTTCAACCTGCGCTCCTCCAATACCGAGCCGCTGATCCGGCTGAACGTCGAGAGCCGCGCTGACGAACCGTTGATGCGCGAGAAAACCGAGGAACTGCTGGCTCTGATCGGGGGCGAGGTCGCGCACTGACGTCCTGTTGCGTCGTTCCCGAAATCAAATTAGCGCGTGGGCTCGCACATCGGCGTGGGCCGGCACTGACGTGTTCCGTGGCATCGGAGCATCTTTGCTGTAGTGCGAGTAGTTGTCCGGCGCGCGTCCAGCGTCGCAGATGTGTACGCGCAACCTTCCAAACTCTGCGGCCGATTGACACCGGGTGTACCCGCGCCCTGTGAAGAGGGCTTTACCGGCTTGCTGCCGGGCCCGCATTACGACAGGATTCCCAATTCTCGTTCCCGACCTCATAAGGTGAAGAGATGCCGGAGCGCTATATCCTGCTGGTTGAGGATAATCCCGACGATGAGGAACTCACGCTTCTGAGCCTGCGGAAGAATCCTCTTGGGCACGAGATCATCGTGGTTCGCGATGGGGTGGAGGCCATCGACTTCCTGTTTGGCAGCGGCCAATATGCTGAGCGCGATATCTCCCGCGCTCCCACCATCGTCCTGCTCGACCTGAAGCTGCCCAAGCTGGATGGACTTGGAGTGCTGAAGCGGCTGCGAGCCGATGAGCGCACGCGGACGCTACCCGTCGTCGTGCTGACTTCGTCGAGCCAGGATGCGGATGTGGTCGCCAGCTATAACCTCGGCGCAAACAGCTACGTGCGCAAACCGGTGGAGTTCGGCGCCTTCGTCGAGGCTGTCAGCAGCCTGGGGCTGTATTGGGTCCTGCTCAACCGTCCGCCACCCCAACACGCCGCCTGATTGTTTCGCGAGGCGCTTCTTGCGTTGACCCTCTCGCTTCTCGTCCATAAACTACGCGTCCCCCGGGGTCGGTACCCCAACAAGGGGCGGTTAGCTCAGCGGTAGAGCACTGCTTTCACACGGCAGGGGTCACAGGTTCAATCCCTGTACCGCCCACCATTTCCAGGCTTCAGCCCGGGTTTCTGAAGTGTGTTCGTCTCGATAGCGAGGCCCGCAAGGATTCCTCGAAGCCTCTCGAGGCCGTCGCGATACCATGACCATCCGCACACGATTCGCTCCCAGTCCCACGGGCATGCTCCACATCGGCGGTGTGCGCACCGCGTTGTTCTCCTGGCTGTATGCGCGCCGGCACAACGGCACGTTCATTCTTCGTGTGGAGGACACCGATCGCGAGAGATCCACCGAAGCGGCGACGCAGGTCATCCTCGATGGCATGCAGTGGCTGGGTCTGGCGGCCGACGAAGGGCCGTTCTACCAGACGCGCCGGATGGATCGATATCGCGAAGTCATTGACGAATTTCTGCGCACCGATCGCGCTTACCACTGTTACTGCAGCAAGGAAGAGCTCGACGCCATGCGCACCCGCCAGCAGGCGGCGAAGCAGAAGCCCCGTTACGACGGGACCTGCCGGCATGGCCGCGAGGCTCGGCCCGGCGTGAGTCCCGTGGTGCGCTTCAAAAATCCATTGGATGGCACGGTGGTGGTCGAAGACGCCATTCACGGCAACGTGCTGTTCGAGAACACTGAGCTGGACGATCTGATCATCGCGCGGTCCGACGGTTCGCCGACGTACAACTTCTGTGTCGTCGTGGACGACATGGACATGAAGGTAACGCACGTCATTCGTGGCGACGATCACCTCAATAACACGCCGCGCCAGATCAATATGCTGGAGGCGCTCGGCGCCAAATTGCCGGTCTATGCGCATGTGCCGATGATTCTCGGCCCGGACGGCGCCAAGTTGTCCAAGCGGCACGGCGCAGTCAGCGTGTTGCAGTACCGGGAGGACGGTTACCTTCCCGAGGCGCTGCTCAATTACCTGGTGCGCCTGGGCTGGTCGCACGGCGATCAGGAAATATTCTCCATCGAGGAAATGACGCAGTTCTTCGACATCGTCGACGTCAACAAGTCAGCGTCGGCGTTCAACCCTGACAAGCTGCTGTGGCTGAACCAGCAGCACATCATGCGTGCCTCGCCGCAGCGGCTGGCGCAGTTCCTGAAACCGCAGCTGGCCGTGTTGGGCATCCACACAGACGACGAGGCGAAGCTCATCGCGGTCGCGCGCGCACAGCAGGAGCGGGCGAAGACTCTCAAAGAAATGGCGGAGAATTCCGGATTCTTTTTTCGCGATGTCGATACTTACGATGCCAAGGCCGCGCAGAAGAATCTCACCGCTGATGCTCGCAAGGCGCTGCAGGCACTGCACGGAAACCTGCAGGCGGTGGCGGTGTGGGACAAGGAGTCCATCCACGGCGCCCTGCAGGCGCAGTCGACCGAATCGGGCTTGGCTCTCGGCAAGATCGCGCAGCCGTTACGCGTTGCCGTGTCCGGCACCGGCGTTTCACCACCGATCGACATCACGCTGGAAGTGCTGGGCAGAGGCGAGACATTGAAGCGCCTCGTGCGCGCCATCGAATGGATCGACGCGGCGAAGCCGGCGACGGCTGGATAAAAGGCGTCGCGAAACCGCGCAGGCGAGCAAATTCGCGGCCTCGTGGCGACCGGTCGCTACTTATTCTTGACTTTGCAGGCCGTGGCCAAGAGAATTGCGCGCTTCCCACGTGGGGCTATAGCTCAGCTGGGAGAGCGCTTGCATGGCATGCAAGAGGTCGGCGGTTCGATCCCGCCTAGCTCCACCAAAAGTTCATCTGTGTCCCCATCGTCTAGAGGCCTAGGACACTGCCCTTTCACGGCGGCGACAGGGGTTCGAATCCCCTTGGGGACACCATCAGTAAACACCGGGCGTGAAAGGCCCGGTAGCGATCCCGCGATCCCCATCCGGGCCGAGCACCTCCCATCGACGGATGCAGGCAGTAGCGCTCTCGTTACCCTGAAGTCACTCGATTACACCAAGCGCTGCGCAAGACGGAAGCTGGTGACGAGATCGATGCTTGCAGATCGGAAAACGTCTGCCTCTCTCACAAATTTTTCCTGCCTCATCACGATGCACGCGTGCGCTTCGAAGCGCAGTACGAGTGCGCCACATGCACGACACGATGACGTGCATGCGAGCGACATCGAGTGCGATTTTTTTCAATTTCACGGCAGGATATTTTTTTCCTGCTGAGAACCAACGGTATACACGGCGCAGATAAACTTTTGCGGGACGAGCGTGCGTCTCTAAGGCGTTGCGATTATGTTTTTCGCTCACGGGTAGGGTATGCGAAAGAGTGTGCGTGTCGCGCGGTTCGCGCCGGATGCCTAAATCGAAAACAGGAAAATTTCAGCGGTTTAATAGCTGTTTTCACCTCGCTCATCGCGACACACGCCGCACGCCGAGGCGCGTGTCGATCATCCGATCATCGCAGCCTGTTACAAAAAATCGAATGGAACATTTCGCAATGTCGTCGTGCTGAGACATTGTGTGACCTGGAATTATGAGGTTTACTCTCGCCACCGAATCAAAGGGCAAACTCGTCGCAAGGCGAGGACGCAAAGCCACCGGTCTGCGGAGTTTCCGAAGACAGCGGGGTTGCCGGTAAGCAGAGCAAGTCATGCTCTGGCCGTCACCTCATGTGATCTTCATCACACTCCCGCACATCGTCAGCTGCCCTTTCTCGGCAGGAGCGTTTCGCACCTCGCGGTGCTGAGGCGCATTTGGAGTTTGCTTTAGTTTGTTAAAGGCAAACCCGTCGTGAGGCGGGGACGCAAAGCCACCGGTCTGCGGGACGAGTTCCCGAAGATAGCGGGGTTGCCAAATGACCGATTGAGCGGAGCGAGTCCTTTAGTTCGCTTCGCCGTGGAATTTCATTTGTCACGTCAGGCCTTTTTCGAACACCGCGCTCTTTCGCTCGTACTCCTACGAGCTAGTTCGCTCAGCGAGGTGTAACGGATGTCATCTGGTGTACGTTTCTTGGAATCGTGCAACTCATGGGTAGTCGTCGCGATGCTCGGCTGCCTGGTTGCTACCACTGGTTGCAAGGGTGGCGGTGGCTCCGGCGCTCCATCGCAAGCCGCGTCGACGTCATCTACGGCGCCGCCGCTTGCCGCTCCAAATCAGACACCGACCATTTCCGGTTCGCCGGGCTCGACCATCGTCGCCGGGCAGAAGTACACGTTCGTTCCGGTCGCCGCCGACGCCGACGGTGACACGCTCGGTTTCTCGATCGCCAATCGTCCGACGTGGGCCCAGTTCGATACGGCAACGGGCCGCCTCTCAGGCACGCCAACCGTCAGCAATACAGGCTCGTTCGCGGGCATCCTGATTTCCGTGAGCGATGGTAAGTCCACGACGGCGCTGCCTACTTTTGCGCTGAATGTAACTCCAGCGGCTGCGCCGAGCAGCGGCGCCGCGACGCTCTCGTGGGCGGCGCCGACAGTCAATGTGGATGGATCGGCGTTGACCAACCTCGCCGGTTATCGAATCCGCTACGGCACGAAGGCCAACCAGTTGACGCAGGAGATCACCATCAACAATGCAGGCCTCACCACGTACATGGTCACCGACCTGACGCCTGCGACGTACTACTTCGCCATCCAGGCAGTCAACAGTGCCGGGGCGGAAAGCGCGTTGTCGAGCATTGCAAGCAAGACGATTTCCTGATTTTCCAGTAGCGGCTGGCGGAGGAGGGCGGCCTGCAAGCATCCGCCCCGCGCCACGAGATAGCGGCGTGGCGAGTGCCTTTACGTCGAGCAAGGACAAAACCGCTGGACGGCGGTGATGCAACTCCCGTCCCACGATTCGCCGTGAATCGAGGATGGCGGAGCTGCTGGCCGGTTGATCAGTCAACGGGTCGAGCGCTCGGTTTCCCATTCGTATGACCCGACAGAAGCTGCCCGACAGTTTCGTGCAGGTCATTGGCAACGCAAGTTGCCGGCGCGTCTCGAAGGCGGCGCCGGCACGAGGCTCGCATGAACACGACAAAAATCACTGCCCTGTTGTCTCTGTTGCTGTTGTCGACCGCAGCGACAGCCGCCGCCAATCGCCCACCGACGATTTCCGGCGTGCCCGCGAAGTCGGTCGCGGTGAAGCAGACCTATCGCTTCTACGCTGTGGCGAAGGATCCGGACGGCAGCAAGGTATCGTTTACCATTAAGAACATGCCGTCCTGGGCATGGTTCGATGCGAAGAGCGGCGTGCTGGGCGGCGAGCCTCAAGCGGCAGGGACTTACTCGAACATCATCATCAGCGCGAGCGACGGCAAGGCGAGTGTCTCGCTGCCGGCCTTCAGCATTACCGCGGTCGCCGCTACTGGCAGCGCCCCGCGCTTGAGCGGCAGTCCTGTCGGTAATGTTGCTCCAGGTAGCGCCTACGTGTTCCAGCCGACTGCTGTCGATGCCAACGGCGATGCGCTGGCATTTTCCATCTCCAACAAGCCGTCGTGGGCAACCTTCAGCACCATCACCGGTCGCTTGTCTGGCGCACCGCAGTTGCGTGACGTAGCGACTTACAGCGGCATAGTAATCAGCGTCAGCGACGGTAAGTCGGTTGCCGCCTTGCCAGCCTTCGCGATCGTGGTGGCGCGGAGCTCTTCGGGATCCGTCGCGCTCTCATGGACACCGCCGACGGCGAACACGGACGGCTCAACCCTGGTGAATCTCGCCGGCTACCGTATCTATCACGGTTCCACTGCCAATTCCCTGAACCAGGTGATCGAAGTAGCCAACCCGGGTATCGCCAGCTACGTCGTGCAAGGACTGCCGGCCGGCACACACTATTTCGCGGTGAAGTCGTATTCCGCCAACGGTGCCGAAAGCGGCCACTCCGCGATTGGCAGCAAGAAAGTTCTGTAATGGATGATGAATGGGTGGGCGCGAAGACTGCGCCCATCGTCTTGCCGAGGGAAGGTCAGTCGATCATCTGCGATTGGGCATAGTTCTCTGCGCCGACGCGGTCGATGAGGCTCAGCTGGGTCTGCAACCAGTCGATATGGTCTTCTTCCGATTCCAGTATCCGCTCGAACAATTCGCGCGACACGTAATCTCCGAGCTTCTCGCAATCGGCAATGGCGACCTTCAGGGGTGCATGCGCCAGCAGTTCGAGCTTGAGATCGCATTCGATCACTTCGCGCACATTCTCGCCGATCATCAATTTCCCCAGGTCCTGCAGGTTGGGCAGGCCGTCCAGGAACAGGATGCGCTCGATCAGCTTATCCGCGTGCTTCATCTCGTCGATGGACTCTTCGTACTCGTGCTTGGCGAGACGTTTGAGCCCCCAGTTGCGAAACATTCGCGAATGTAGGAAATACTGGTTGATGGCGGTGAGCTCGTTGCGGAGCACGCCATTGAGATGTTTGATGACTACGGGATCGCCTTGCATGAATTCCTCCGGACTGCGGGAGGCGATGTTGTCGAACGACGGTCGGAAACGCAACGCGGATTTCCGACAAGCTTCATGAATGAAGGTCGTGCAGAGGAGGGAAGCCCTCGATCTCTCAGCTCAGGCGGCGGCCCGACAGCATCTACGGTTGCGCTCGGTCTCGATGATTTCTACGGCGGTTTCCTCGCAGGTCCCGCAACAGGTGGCCACGGGCAACTGGCGTTGCAAGGCCGGCAGTGAATCGGCGCCGCGATGGACCATCTCGCGGATCTGGCGATCTGTGACGTTATTGCAGAGGCAGACGTACATGGTGCTCGAGAGCGCTGGGTAGGTGAGGCCATCTCAACGCAAATGCGAACGATTGTCAATAAGATTGAAGGAAATGGATCGCAGTTTCCGCAACCCCCGGCCTTTCCCGACTCTCAGCGATGCCGAAGGCGCATTGCTAGGGTTTCCATGCCAGTTGGCGTAGTCCGGAGTATTCGTTTGCCGGGACTTGTGAGGACGACCGCAGGTATTGCCATGCTTTCGTGAGAACCTCCCCGGCCGTCCAGTCCGGGTAGGGTCTGTTTTGAACCAGGTGATAATGATTTCCCCAACCGCTCCGCGATCCGCTCCGCCGCCTGCGCCGCCATTCGATTGCGGTTGCCGCAGCTGATCCGCTCTTGGCAACGATCAAGATGTCGGGACGAATTCACTTTTCGCCGTTGCGCTCTACGGACGCACCGGGCATCAGTCGCCTGCAACGCAAGCTGTTTCCGCGCGAGCTGACGGAAGCGGTCAGCGAAATCGAACAGATTCTCAGCAACACCGAAGAGCACATGGTGTGCAACCTGAGTTTCGGCCTCTTCGACGACAACGCGATGGTCGGTTACGTCTTCGCGTACGTGGAAACGCATAGCCTGTTCCACGATCGCGACGAAGAGGTGATCTATATCAAGGAGATCGCCCTGCTGCACGGCTACGAGCGCCATCTGCGGCAGCTGTTTCAGAAAATTCTCGCACAGCGAAACGCATATGCACCTGGCCTGGCCATGGAAGCGCACGCGTTGGCCGAAGCACTGGCGGGCTGGCGGCGCTTGAAGCGTTTTTTTCGCTCGATGAATCTGCAACTCACTTCCATCGCAGAGGCGCCGAAGGTGGGCAGGCCGAGCTATCACCTGCTGCGGCTGGACTTTCTGGACGCTCCCCCGGATACCGCTGTATCGCCCACGACGATTCCGGCCGCCGGCAGCAGATTCCGCGATATCGAGATCGGAGTCGTGACCGACCCGCGTCAGTGGCTGTCGCTACGCCCGCAGTGGGAGGAAGTCCTGCGCAGGTCCGCAGAGTCGACTGTCTTCCAGGCATTCGACTACCTGTGGGAATGGTGGAAGCACTTCGGCATCTGGAACGACCTGCACATGCTGGTTATCCGGCGCGGCGTTACCATTATCGGCATCGCGCCGCTGATGATTGAATACACATCGATTCCCGGAACGACGCTGCGCCGCATGGGACTCATCGGATCGTTGCAGGACACAGCCCGCCCGCAATTCATATTCGGCAGCGATGTGGACATTTGTACATCGGCGATGCTGGCGTATTTCGACGAGAATCCGCGCTTGTGGGATGTGCTGAACATCGGGCAGCCGGTGGCTGCGATCACCGGCATGCTGCACGATCATTTCGCCAAGCGAGGCTACCGGGTCGACATGTCGCAGACGGGCAGTGCTTACCTGGATCTCGAGCGCCCCGGCATGGCATCGTCGATTGAATCCGGTAAAGCAGTCATGCGCACGGTGAACGACTGGCCGGGCTTGGAGGCAGCTATCGATGTGCATTGTGCAATCGAAGAACGGCAGCCGAATTCACATGCCCGTCCCCACATCTCGAGCGACAGGGAGCATTATTTTTTTTATACCGGGCTGGCCAGGACATTCGGTTCGAAGCAAAGCTTCGTGTCCCGAATACTGGAACGCGACGGCAAGGCAGTGGCAAGTACCCTCGGAGTGCTGTGGCGGGACGTTTTCCAATCGCTGAAACGCGTTCATGACAACGCCGGGGATGCAGGCGTACCGGTAGACGCCCTGCTTGCATATGAAGTGGAAGACCTGCGACGCAAGGGAATTTCGCGCTACGCATTCATGGAACCTGCAGAGGCAGACAGGCTGCCTTTCGCGGTTGAAGCGGTGACCGCTGCAGTCATTCGAGTCTATCGACCGCGGTCTTTGCCGATAGCGCTGTATTTCGCTATCGCCGGCTTCAAGCGGAGCTTTCAAGCACTGCTGGCCCGCGCGCGCGCGCGTAGTACATCATCCAGTGACGTCGCGTCGACCAGGGTGTCATGATCGTGAACGTCATCCGCGTAATCAAGCAGCGGCTCGAACGCATCTGGAGATTTTTGCGTGCGTACAGCCAGCACCTGCCGCTCGCGCTGAGCTACGTTCTTGCGATGCCATGTGTAGTAACAACACTGCAAGGCAGGCTCCGGGGGCGCGAGGAACGATTTACTGTTTTGTACGCCGGCCGACGCAAGAACGACACCTACCTGTTGAACCTGATGTTCGAAGATTACGTCGAACTTGAGAAGGTGAATTCGACGCTGCTGACATTCACGCCGCATCTGCACAGGATGGCGGCGGCAGCGGATGTGGTAATCGTAGATATAGGTTGGCCGTACCACGGCCTGGTCAATCGACGCGGCGAATACCTGGAGATACCCGACTGGATAAGGATGACCATCGAACTGCCGCCAGTCTGGGAGGACGTGGTGCGGAATTTCCGCCAGACCACGCGCAACAATGACTTGAGGCTGATCAGGCGCAACGGCTATCGCGCCGGCTTCACTACTGAGCGCGCTGCCGTCGAGACTTTCTACGACACGATGTACCTGCCGTTCGTCACGCATAAGCATGCCAGCGGTTCGATCGTTGCTTCCCGTCGGCAGGTACTCAGGCAGGCGTCGAAGGGGCAGCTGTTACAGGTGTTGCGCGGCGACGAGGTCATAGTTGCCGGGGTCATCTGCGCGAGCGATGACATCCTGTATTTCCTGTGGATGGGAATTGCTCCCGCTCACCTTGACTCCCCGCCCGAGGGGGCGATCAGTGCTCTATACCTATTCGGTATACGCTATGCGTTCGACAATCAATGCACCACCGTCGATTTTACCGGTACGCGTGCCTTCCTGGGCGACGGTGCATTCCGCTTCAAACGCAAGTGGGGAGCGATGGTGGAGGACACGTTCAGTCCCAGTTCCATTCTCATGCGGCCACAGCCGGGATCGGGCAAGGGCGCCCGGTTCTGCGAACGACTACCGAGCCTCGCACGCCGCTCGGGTCGGCTCGAAGCCATGTTCGTAAGCGTAGATAAACCGGCCGACGGCGCTACGGTCGCGCGATTGAAAAAGGAGTACGGCTGCAACGGCCTGGAATACATTAACTTAATCGGTATCTCTGATAAAAATGCGACGAGGTCTCTCCTTATTGACGCCGACGGGTGTCAATCTCGCCTCATCGATTCATCGCTGGATCGTTTTACCGAAAACTACATTGCGCGACCGTCGAATATCGCTCCTGCCACCGATGCGGTAGTGTCCACCGGCATCGCCGTGAGCGGTCCCGAATAGGAAAACTATAATATGGCAACCACATCACTCATTGAATGGCCCGAGAACCAGATCCTGGAAGGCCGAGTGGTGCGTGCAAAGCATCACCTGCTCGATACCGGATTGTTCTCCGACGAGAAACTGGTGGAACTGTTCGACGAGCATGACCCTGAGAGCCTGCTGGTCTATCGGATGGGCGACGACCATCGCAAGCTGGACGAATTCCAGTTCGGCAGCAGGGGCAGCCTCACGGCGCCGCAGTTGCTGGAAGCGGTCAAGGGCGGCCGCACCTGGCTGAATATCGTCAACATGACCCGTCACGCGGCATTCAAGGCGCTGGTGGACGGGATCTACGATGAGCTCGAACGCAAGGTTCCGGGTTTCAGCACCGTCCACCGCAGCGCCAACCTGCTCGTGTCTTCGCCCAACGCGAAGGTCTACTACCACGCCGATGCGCCTCTCAACATGCTGTGGCACCTGCGCGGCGAGAAGCGGGTCTGGGTTTATCCCAGCGATGAGCGGTTCGCGCCCCGCGAATGGGTGGAGATGCTGTTCACCCGCGAGTCGGACGACGACCTGCCGTATCTCCCGGAGTTCGACCAGGCGGCGACGGCGTACGATCTGAATCCCGGTGAAATGCTCACCTGGCCGCAGAACACACCACACCGGGTGGAAAATCTGGGCGGCCTGTGCGTGTCGCTGACCACCGAGCACTACACTCCCCGCGCCATGAAGAAGCGCATGACCTACCTTGCGAACCGGCACCTGCGCAAATGGTTCCATGTGCCGGCCACGGGCGTCGAACTGGATGGCCCGGCAGCGGCAATCAAGCGAACCGTGTTCCGAATCGCGAGGCGAGTGCCAGGGCTGCATGAAGCAACTGGCTACGATGACGCTGCAAAATTCTCCCTGGAGGACCGTTAGCCGCGCATCCTCACTTCATCGTCGGATAAACTTGCGCCACGGATCCGACGCGCTTGCCGTGCAGCGGTCACCTGATTGCTTCAACGACCGCATACGAAATCACACCCGATGTTCACTTTTTTTCGCCAGGCCCTGGGCCTTCTGAGCGCAAAGCAGAGGCAGGGCGTCTATTTCATCCTGGTGACGTCGGCGCTCGCCGCGGCAGTGCAGACTGCCGCGATTCTCTCGATGATGCCGTTCATCGTGCTGCTCACCAATCCCAGCCTGCACGAGAGCAACGATCTGCTGGTGCGGGCTTACCAGATGCTGGGCGCCGATTCCTACCAGGAATTTCTCGGCATTTTTGGCCTGATCGCCATCGTGGTGCTGACCGCGGGCAACGTGTTCGTGGCGTTCGAACAGTGGCTGTCGGTGCGGTTTCTGAACCTGCTCAGCCACGATATCCGCCGTCGACTGCTGCGCAAGATATTGCAGAAGCCGTACGAGGACATTACGGCCACCCATTCGGCGGTACTGGGAGACACGGTCCTGCACCAGGTGAGCCGCGTCGTCGACGGGGTGATCGGTACGTACATTTCCATCTTCAGCAGCGTGGCGCTGGCCTCGCTGATCGTCGTCGTGTTGTTGGTCATCAGCCTGAAAACTACCCTGCTGACGCTGTTCGGCCTGCTCGTCGCCTATGTCGCGGTCTTCCTGATGCTCAGGCGTCGCGTCGAGTCCGACGGTGAAGAGTCGACTCATCTCAGTGCGGCTGTGTTTGCGACGGTCAGCGAAACCCTGGACGGCATCCGGGAGATCAGGACGCGTCGCGCCGAATCCTATTTCGTGCGCCGCTTCGAAGCGCAGGACCTGCAGATGTCGAAACTGCAGATTCATCATTCGATGATGGATTTCCTGCCGCACTACGTGCTCGAGACGGCCGTGTTCGCCGGTTTCGTCGGCGTCGCGCTGTACTTCCTGTTCACCACGTCGGATGCCGGCGTGTCGATGTCGTACATAGCGCTCTACGGTATCGCGGTGTATCGGATGGTGCCGGCGATGAAGGGAATTTTCGAAGGAATGTCGACTGTCCATCACAACGGCGACGCAGTGCGCGCCGTATCGCATTACTTCGACGAACCCGAGCCCGTCGCCAATGTGCGGGAACTCGCCGCTCCCAGGCAAGCGATCAAGCTCGAGCAAGTGACTTTCCGCTACGCGTCCGCGGATCACCGTCAGCTGGATGCGATCGACCTGACCATACCCGCAGGCTCGTCGGTCTGCCTGTTCGGGCCTTCGGGCTGCGGCAAGACCACTATCCTCAATCTGGTGGCGGGCCTGCTGGCAGCACAGGAGGGCAGGGTGACCTGCGACGGCGTAGCCATAGCCCCAGACACGATCGACAGCTGGCGGAAGATGATCGGCTATGCACCCCAGCAGGCATATCTTTTCGCCGATACGCTGGCGAGCAACATTGCGTTCGGACTGGATGCGGATGCGATCGACCAGGAGCGCGTGATCCAGGCGGGCAGGAAGGCGAACCTGCAGGAGTTCGTCGCAAAGTTGCCGCAGGGGTACCAGACCGTCATCGCCGAACAAGGCGAATCGTTGAGCGGTGGCCAGCGCCAGCGGGTCGGCATTGCGCGCGCACTGTACTACGACCCGGAAGTTCTCATCCTCGATGAGTCGTTCGCGAACCTGGATGCGGGCAACCGCACCGACATACTCGACCGACTGTTCGGCCTCGAAGGCCGGACGCTGATTTTCTCCAGTCACGAAACAGCAGTGGCATCCCGCTGTGACAAGGTGATCGTCATCGAGCGCGGCAAAGTGGTCGCAGAAGGTCGCTACCAGGACCTGCTACGCGACTCGCCGCGATTCGTGGAACTGCTGTCCTTGATGAACCGGGAGTCCGGCGCTTAAATTTCAGGTCCGCGCGGCGGCGCCTGCTTTCTTCGGGAACAGGCGCTCGATGAGTCGTACCAACGCTGGCCGGATATAGGGCTTCAGCGTGTAGTAATAGGAGTCCATCACGAACGTTCGCAGCGATCTCTGGAACATCAGCACGATGGAGGAATTGGTCGCGGTGTCGGACCAGCGCAGCTTGTTGTTGAGGAAAGAGCCCAGGAATTCATAGCGCACATGGCGCTTCTCATTCATCAGCCACTCCAGTTCCAGCGACTCCAGCAGCGTCCCCGGCGAACAGGCAGCGAACTTCGCGTCGTGCACGATCTGTGCGGAGTAGTAGACGCCGCTCTGGGTGAAAGCAATGGTGGCCGCGACCGGTTCGCCATTACAGAACAGAACCGGAATGCAACAGGCGTCCTGCTTTGCCATGGCGAGCAGCCATTGCGCAAAAAAAGCGCG
>JBEVKB010000046.1:0-4852 GCA_040509875.1 Steroidobacteraceae bacterium
AGGCAGTGTCGGCACAGGCATCGCGTGACAGTTGGGCTGCCTACATCGAATTCTCGGTGCCGCTGCTGACGACTCTCGAACTCAGCCTCGCGCTGCGTTACGACGATTACAGCGACTTCGGCAACACCACCAATCCCAAGGTCGCGTTGCGCTGGTCGCCGATCGATTCGCTCGCCTTCCGGACATCGTGGGGCACTGGCTTCCGTGCGCCGTCGCTTGCGCAGATCGGCCTTGGACCTTCACAGGAATCGCAGTTTTTCATCGACACTTTCGGCTGCGCGGATGGAGTCGAAGGCGCCTGCAGCGCGCTGGACTACAACATCCTGTTCTCGGGTAATCCCGACCTCAAGGCCGAGGAATCGGAGTCCTTCAATGCGGGCGTGGCCTGGAAGCCTGTCGATGGTCTCGAGCTCACCCTGGATTACTGGAACATCAAGCAGGAAAAGAAAATCGACGAGCGGCCGTTCGGCCTGGTCTACGCAGCGAACTGCGCTACGCAGATCAGCGATGTGTGCGTCAGAAGTCCCCCGGCCGCCGGCCACACGCTGGGAACACTACAGAGCATCAAAAACACGTTCGAGAATATCGGCGAGCAGAATGCGAAGGGTATCGACCTGGGCGCTTACTATGGCTTCGACGTCGGCCCCGGCAAGCTGGCGCTAGGCCTGAGCTATTCGTACCTGCTCGACTTCGATCGCGTGGAATTGAACGGCGCCGGGACATTCGTGACCCGTGCGTTGGCCGGCGAGTACGAGTATCCGGAGGATCGCGCCGCGCTCACTGCGGACTGGAGTACTGACATCTGGGGTGCATACGCCCAGGTGAACTACATCGGCAAGTTCGAAGATACGCCGGATGCCGACTTCGACGGCATTCTCGACTACGACACGGTAACTACGCGTGAGGTCGGCACGTTCACGACGATCAACCTGCAGGCGCGTTACACCGGCATCGAGCACGTGAAGCTGATGCTGGGCCTCGACAATGCGCTGGATAAAGATCCGCCGTTCGCTGCCGGCGATGGCGATGCGGATCTGTATGGCTACGCACAGAACGTCCACAACCCTCGCGGTCGCTTCTGGAGCGCGAAGGCGGTGTTCTCCTTCTAAGGTAGGGCGGCGTGGGTCGGAATGCTTCCGGCCCACGCCTTGCCTTCATTCCTGCCCGAACCGCAACCTCGAACGCTCGCGCGCTTTCTCCGCTTCGATCAGTCGATCCCGCGGACTCGCATTCGTCGACAGCGAAGCGATGAGCGTGCGAGCCGCTGCGGTTACTTCATCCACGGCACGTGCAAATGCTACTTCGTTCGCCTGCGACGGCTTGCTGAAGCCGCTGAGCTTGCGAACGAACTGCAGCGACGCGGCGCGGATTTCATCTTCCGTCGCGGGCGGCTCGAAATTGAACAGCGTGCGAATGTTCCGGCACATGGTCGAGTGCTCGTCTATTGATGAGCGGAGCCCGCCAGCGGCGGGCCGGTGAATTCACATTCTATGATGACGTCGACCCGGTCGCTGACGCCCATGGTGGTGCCGGGCGCCGGTATGCCGTAAGCGATGCCGAAGTCCGAACGATTGAACGAGCCGTGCGCGGAGAAGCCGATGCGCGCGTGCGGGTCCATCGGGTGGCCGGCATAACCGCCGTTATAGGTGGCATCCAGAGTCACCGGATGAGTCACGCCGCGCAGCGTGAGTTCTCCGTCGATGCGCATCGCCTGTTTCCCCGTCGTTTCGATGCGGACACTGCGAAAAGTGATTTGCGGAAAGCGAGCGGTGTCGAGCCACTGGTCATTCTGCAACTCCGCATTGAAATCGAGCGTCGCCGGATCGGGGTAATCCGTCTCGAGTGTTTTCGCATCCACCGTTGCCGTCAAGGTCGAGGCGGACAGATTGTTCGGATCGAATTGCAGTTGCGCTTCGAAGCGTTTGAAGCGCGCGGTGAAGTTCGAGAAGCCCAGGTGATTCACGCGGAACAGCAGGCTCGCGTGCGATTGATCGAGCGTGTAGCTGCCTGCCGGTACGGGCGCTGCGGATGCCGCTGGAACGGCCGTTGCTGCCTGTGCATCGGCGTTTTTCTCGGCGGCCGGCTCTTTCGGAGCACAGGCTGCCACTACAGCGACCAGCATCGCGCCAAGCAGGAATTCAAATCCACGCTGTCGAATCTTCATGGTGTTCCTCGAAGTTATTTCCTGATGAAGTCGGGTCAAGGACGCGCGGAACGGCTCGAATCCGACAACGGCGGATGCCGGTTTGTCTTGGCAGCCGGTACCCGCAGGCATCCGAGTCCTTCGAGCGTGCTCTGCAGGGCGGCATGCAACGGCGTGTGCGTCTCTTCGCCGAGCGCCGCCAGCAGTTTGCGATTATCCAGTTCGACAGTCTCCTGCCACAAGTAGCGCACTTCCTGCATCTCGCCGAGCATCTTCACGAATGGCGCGGCAATGGTCGTGGCCCACCACGGAAAACGATGGATGCGCGAGCGCGGAATGCCGGCGACATCGCAAACGGCCTCGGCCAGCGTCACGCCGCGATCGAAGTAGTGGCCCCGGAAATGATAGACATCGAAATTGGCGAGCTGCGCGTCCCGTTCGAGCAGGCGACAGAAGATCTCAGCGAGGTCCGGCAGGTAGGCCCAGGCATGGCCGGCATCGAAGCGGCCCGGATACCAGACGCGTCGCACCGGTTTGCCGGCGCTGATCAATCCCTGCGAGAGCCAGCTGTTCCCGGCATTTGGGCCGAAGAAATCGCCGGCGCGAACGATCAGCGTGCGCACGCCGTCGGCGGCTGCATTGGCGAGCAATTGCTCCATCTCGACGCGAATGGCGCCTTTGCGTGTCGTGGGTCGCTGCGACGAGTCTTCACGGAGCAACGGAAAAGCGGCCATTCCGAAATTATAGATAGTGCCGGGAAACAGAATTCGCGCACGAGCGGCGCGTGCGGCGGCAATCGTGTTTTCCAGCATGGGGATGGCCAGCTGGCGCCAGTTCTCATAGCGCGGCGGATTTACCCCGTGCACGATCGCAGTCACGCCGCTGGCGGCGGCGATCACGTCGCTGGCGTTCATAGCGTCGCCGCGCACCCAGTCGATACTTCCTTGCGGCACATTCGCAACAGACGCAGCCGCGCCACGATGCAATGCGCGTACCCGCCATCCGCGTTTGAGCAGGGCACGAGCGATCTCGCCGCCGACGCCGCCAGTGATGCCGAGAACCAGGGCGGTACGTGTCGAACTATTCATGGCGGATACCTCAGTTGAAGCGATTGAGCGCAGTTTCGCTCCTGGCATCCCTAAATAGAATTGCGCACGGGCGAATGGCCGCTATACATTTATGCATGGCCAACGAACCCGCGTGGGATCTGTATCGATCGTTTCTCGAAGTCCTGCGGACTGGCAGCCTCTCGGCCGCGGCGCGCAGCCTGGGGCTGACTCAGCCGACTGTGGGCCGCCACATCGTCGAACTGCAATCGTCGCTGTCCGGCAGAGTCCTGTTCACCCGGTCGCCGACGGGCTTGATTGCAACGCCCGCCGCCATCGAGTTGCGACCGCACGCCGAGGCCATGGCCGCTGCCGCCGCTTCATTCGTGAGAGCTGCATCCGGCGCGCAGCAGGCTTCGGGCACGGTGCGAATCACCGCCAGCGAAGTCATCGGCGCGGAAGTGCTGCCCGCGATACTGGCAAAGTTTCAATGGACTCATCGCGACATCACCATCGAACTGGTCCTGAACAACAAGACCGAGGACATGCTGCGGCGGGATGCCGACATCGCGATCAGGATGGTGCGGCCGGTGCAGAAGGCATTGACCGCGAAACGCATCGGCAAGCTGGTGCTGGGATTTCATGCGCATCGCCGCTACATCGAGTCACGCGGCATGCCGCGGTCGCCAGAGGATCTGCAGCATCACACGCTGATCGGCTTCGATAAACCGACGCCGCTCGTGCAGAATCTGCAGGTGTTCGGCAAACCGCTGACGCGCGACCTGTTCAATTTTCGCACGGATAACGACCTGGCCTACCTTGCCGCTATACGCGCCGGTGTCGGCATCGGCGTGTGTCAGTATGGAATTGCGCGGCGTGACCCGGACCTCCTGCCGGTGCTGCCGGGTGAATTCAGCATGCCACTCGAGCTGTGGGTGGTTGCGCACGAGGATCAGAAAAAGACGCCGCGCATCCGGCTGCTGTTCGATCATCTGGCCGCCGCATTGATGGACTATGCTGCAACCTCCGGTCGCGCGTGAATCGCCCCATCGGTCACAACGAATCGACACTGCGCGAGAGCTAACAACATGAAATCATCCGCGTCCGGTCACTCTGTTCTGCTAACGCTGGTGTCGCTTCTGTCTGCTTGCGGATCGAAGCCCGTGCCGCCGGCGTCGGAACCGACTCCACCGGCCGCTGCTGCCCATTCGTTGTTGGGAAAGTCGATCGCCGAGCTGCAGAAGGATCTATCCACTGGCACGCTGACTTCGGAGGCGCTCACCCGCGAGTACCTGCAGCGGATACAGACGATCGATCGGCAGGGGCCGACACTGCGATCGGTGCTCTCGCTCAATCCCGACGCTATCGATGAGGCGCGGGCGCTGGACCAGGAACGTAAACAAAAGGGCGCGCGCGGTCCTTTACACGGCATTCCGATCCTGATCAAAGACAACATCGAGTCGGCCGGTAAACTTGCGACCACCGCGGGCTCGCTCGCGTTGGCTGAGAACGTATCGGGTCGCGATGCTTCCATCGTTGCCAACCTGCGCGCGGCCGGCGCCATCATTCTCGGCAAGGCTAACTTGAGCGAGTGGGCCAACTTTCGCTCGGACCATTCGCTCAGCGGCTGGAGCGCGGTCGGCGGATTGACTCGCAATGCGCA
>JBEVKB010000047.1:0-15905 GCA_040509875.1 Steroidobacteraceae bacterium
CCAAGGACGGGGTAAAGCCGTCTCGCGTATTCCGGTATGCAGGTTGGCATCACATCGATACGTGCCGTCGCCCGTCGACGGCCAGCGATTCTGAGCACACAAGTGCCGGCAGATCTCCCGCACATCGAGACCACTCGGCCACCGACAGGCGTGATAGTCCATCCAAATCGCCTTGAGCTCATCACCTGGCATGCCGAATGAGTAGTCGTACCATCCCAGCAGGGGCACGATGCGCACGTCGCCCAGGTGAAATGGCTTCATGTCCACATCCAGCGAGTCCGCTACGACTCGCACTTCATCGAGCTTCTGCAAGGAAGTGTTCCCGCACGCATCGCGCCGAACCCACAGATCATGATTCCCGGGAACGAACGCCACGCGCTTGAAGCAACGCGCAAAGGCTGCAGGACACCAGCGCAGACGTTCCAGCGAATCGCTGACATCCCCCGCCAGGATCAGCACGTCATCGCGATAGTCGAACGTCGACAGCTCGGACACCCACTTTGCGTTGGGTTCGTAGTCGACGTGGATGTCCGAGAGCGCAAATATTTTCACGTTCGTAGGGGTGGAGGCTCGGGCCGGAATCGAACCGACATCCGCAGCTTTGCAGGCTGCTGCATGACCACTTTGCTACCGAGCCGACAATCTCACCGAGGCAACGCGGAACTCGCGCTGCCTATGTCGCAACCTTCGAGGCAATCAGGCGAGCGAACGTGATGTCCGCGCGCACCCATCGAATCAAGTCGAGCTTGTCCGCGCCGATCCGTTCCGCAAGCTCGGTGACGTCCATCGCGCAATGATCTGGAAGACTCTTCACGGCCATGACGGCGAGCTGGTAGTCCCGCTGCGTGGACAGGGACGAACGTTCCTTCAGGACGGTGTCCATCGCGAACTCCCATCGAAAGCTACATGGAAACAGACAGCTGCGGTCGCTCGACGTCTCGCAGTACAGAACTCAGCGATTGTGCATGCGATGAGCGCAACCGCGCCCGCAGCACTCGCACCTCTTGCAGCAGGCGCGGGAGATCCTGCCGCGCACTTGCCATGAAGTCCTGATCCGCGGTGCTGGCACCAGTCAGCTCGATGGTTCGGAATGTGCCCAGCTCATTGCAGACGCCTACTTCGATGCAGCTCGACAATGCATCCGGATCGCGACCGGCGATGTACGAGAACCATGGACCAGCGGTTGCAGCTGCAGCGAGGCGCTCCATGCGATCCAATTCCCCATCCGGCAGTTCATCGAAAATTTCAAGCCTCATGATCGACTCCAACTCAGATTGCCGTAGAAGTGTTTGCGGCTATCACACCGTATAAACGAGCTTTGTTAAGGGCACCATCGCACTTACGGCCGATCACTTGCCAGCCGCTGCAGCGGGCTTTATTTCATTGAGATCGAAGTAGCCGTTGTAGCCTTTCATGTATACAGCGGCTCGATGTCCGAACAGGACGACCGCTTCCGTCCTGGTTTGCAACTGCTCGTAGCCCATGAGCGTCGACTCTACTTTTGTGCCGATCGGGTATTGCTGATTCCACGCGATCACTTTCTCTTCGGCCGCCGTCCGCTTTCTTTGCCCCGGCGCATCGAACGCCGAGGGCCTCATTTCTTGCAAGTACGCGCTGAGCGAAGCCGGGGTGGTCTGGCGCTTGATGGTCTCGAACAGTCTCGTCAACACATCGCCATGTCCGACTTCCTCGAACTCCATCGGATCATTGGAGCTCTTCCCACGCGCCATCAGGTACTGAATGCTCTCCGACCATCTCACCGTGCTGTCGATCTGCGCCGATAGAGCTTCGTGGATCCGGCCGCTCTGGTAGGGCCGTGCCGTGACATTCGCTACCACGGGAATCTTCGGATCAGCGAACTCGAAGAGACTGAGAAAGGTGCCGAACTCTTCCTTCGCGGTCTGCATGAAGCGGGAATGAAATGCCCCGCTGGTGTTGAGCGGGTAATAGAGCATCGTTCCTGTCTCGAACAACGGCTGCGCCCGCGCGATTTCTGCCGCGTGTCCGGAGATCACGATCTGGGATGGCGTGTTGTAGTTGGCGAGATCGAGATTGGTGAGGCCGTGCCGGGTCAGAGTGGCTTCGATCTCCTCCTTGCTGGCATTGAGGATCGCGGCCATGCCACCGTTCGAGACCTGACCCATGAGCTGTCCACGCTTCTGAACCAGCTTCAGCCCGGTTCTGAAATCGAAGCACTCCGCCGCCAATAGCGCGTTGAACTCTCCCAGACTGTGACCCACAACGTAATCCGGCTTCCTGCCTGTTTGCGCTACCTTCTTGGCATAGGAGAGCGCGTTGACCACGTACAAGGCTGGCTGAGTGAACTGCGTCTTGTTGAGCTCCTGCCTGGGATCCTCCAGGCAGAGCTCCTTGATCGAATAGCCCAGAACCTCGTCTGCCTCTCGCGTGAGCTCCTTGAACTCATCGAACAGAGTGCCACCCATCCCCATCGACTGAGAGCCCTGTCCCGGGAACATGAATGTTTTCACCTCTGACCTCCAAGTTTGAATTGCGCTTAATGATCTAGTGCTTCGAAAGACACAGGGCTGAATTCACACCACCAAAGCCCATGCTCAGCTTCAATGAATTCTGGATCGAGTGAGCTGCAGCTTGAGCGCTCACCCAGTTGCAGGACGGCTCGATGGGGTTGTCCAGATTTCGCGTCGGATGCAGCTGCCCCGCCCGCATTTGCAGCAGGATCGCAATGGTCTCGACCGTGCCCGCCGCGCTCAATCCATGACCGATGATGGACTTGGTGGCATTGAGGTACGCATGATCGAGCTTGCAGTGACGCAAGGCGCCCAGCTCAGTGACATCGCCGATCGCTGACCCCGTGCCATGTGGATTGACGTAGTCGATCTCGCGTGCCGAAAGGTTGGCACGCTGCAAGGCGCGTTGGATCACCTGTATCTCCCCTTCCATCGAAGGGTTCGGCTTGCGGTTGCCATCCATTCCCATCGCCCATCCGGATACACGCGCATAGGGCGCCACCGCACTTCTGGATGCACCATCCCAGCGCTCCAGCACGATTGCGCCGCAGGACTCACCGAAGATGAAGCCGTCTCGGTCCTTGTCGAAGGGACGGCAGGCGCGCGCGGGCTCTTGTGCATATCGGTCGGATCCCATCGCGCCCACCGAGCGCAGCCCTTGGCATTCCCAGTACGACAAATCCATGAGCGCTCCCATTGCAATACACACATCGGCCTCGTCTGCGAGGAGCGCCTGGATGGCCTGAAGGATGGCGATCTGTCCGCTGGCGGACGCACCGCCCAGGGTGTAAGCGAATGCGCGTATGCCGAACAGCTCCGTACACAACCCACACACATCGCTGTCCATGAACGACAGCGCGTAACTCGGACGCAGGAAGTGCATGCGATCGCGATATGTATCGTGGACTCGCACCAACTCGCGCTGCTGAAAGTTGGAGCCTCCGACGACCAGCCCGATCCGTTGTGGATCCACATCGTCCAGACGTGCCTCGTCCCAGGCCTCCGCCAGTGTCGTGAGCGCCACTTGAGCAGAGAACGAGGCCGTGCGCAGCGCATCGCGCGGCACGAACTGCGGTAACGACAACGCAGCTATCTCTGCGCCCAGGAACGACGACGCCGGTGTCGTGCGCTCTCGAGCCGTGTTTGCAACAGCCGGAGATTGTCGTCCCGGTCGCTGCATGACATCGAAGCGATGCCGCCCTTCGAGCAGCGCGGCGAGGAATTGAGCTTTCCCCTGGCCCACGGCGGCGCTCACACCGGCGCCGGTGATCACGATCTGCTCTGAATCACGATTTCTCATGGATGATGTTGGCCAGCTCGCCCATGTTCTGGGCCTTGGCCATTGCCGTGAGAGGGATGCTCAACCCCAAGGACTCGAGCGTCATGATGATGATGTCGGCGCGATCGATCGAATTGGCGCCAAGCTCTCGCAGCGAGTCGCTCTGTTTGAAATGATGGTGCTGCAGAGCAGGCAGCACTTCCAGGGCATGACGCGCGATGATCTCGAATATCTCTGCAGTGCTCACGAACGATTCCTCCTACTTTCCGAAGAACGACTCGATGCGCTCTTTGACTTCCGGCTGATGAAATGTCAGCTCGTGCAGCGCGATTTCCTGTTCGATGATCGAAGGCAACGCAAGACTGTAGAGATCCTTGTCCGTGAACCTGAGTCTCCCGTCGAACAGATCTCGCAGGCCTTCCTGCGTGCCGCCGCTGGAAAAATAGTTGTCATAGCCCGTGAGGATCACGGCCTTGCAATCACTGCGCCGGCCGATCTCGGTAAAGGTCTGCGTCGGCTCCCGGATCAGCTCGTCGGTGAACGTATTCTTGTTGACCCGTTCCTGCATCGTGACCTGAACGATGCCGTCGGCCGGGCTCTGGACGTGGACCACACGATCGCTCATCACTGCAATTCCCATGGGAACTTGCCCGTCCTGACGTAGCGAGCGATCTTCGCGAGGTTCTCCGGGTCCGAGAACACCTCCTCGTTGGCGTGCAGCGCCATAGGCTTCACGCGCGTGAACGCATCGTCCAACGAACCGGCGTAGCGCTTGTAGCGCGCGATGGCGCCCTTGCCGAGACGCCGCAAGCGCAACAGCTGTTTGCGGAGCAGGTTCTCGCTGTTCGCCTCGCAGGCGTCCACCAGGCCCCACTCCTGCGCCTGTTGCGCTGTGATCGGCTGCGTCATGAGCGTCATGTAGTTCGCCTTGGCGAAGCCGATGCGACGAATGAGAAACGGCAGTACGCATGCCGGCATCAATCCGAACAGCAGTTCGGAAAGACTGAACGTCGCCTTCTCCTCGCACAGCACCACATCGCAGGCGGCGAGGAAGCCAACACCACCGGCATTGGTTCGACCACGCACGTGAGCCACCGACGCATACGGTCCACACGCCAGTCGATGCCACACGTCGTAGAGTGGCCCCGGATCCTGAGCGCGGCCGGCACGATCGATGTTCGCTTCGATTTCCTCGAAGTCTGCGCCGGCGCAGAACACGTCCGGCAGTCCTTCCAGTACCACGACTTTGACCGTCGACTCGCAACCCCGTAGCACCGCGCTGCATTCTTCGATCAGACGGCGATCGATCGCGTTGCCCGCCTGCGGTCGATGCATCTGCATGAAGCAGATGTCCTCATCGAAACGGACACGCAGCGTGTCGTATGACTCGCTCACGACACCCATTCGTACTCTCGATGAAATTCGTTGATACGTTTCAGGAACAGCGTCGGCTTGCTCAACGCGCTGCGTGCCTGCGGAACGAATTCCGTGTCAGCCAGCAGATTGCGGGTGCCGAACTTGAGCGCCCGACTCTTCTCGAGCAGACTGTCGTACTGCTGCATCGACAGCTCGTGGCGTCGATCCAGATGCTCGCTGATCTTCATCGCGCGCAGCCGCTCCTGGCCTTCCTTGCGCACCGTGCCGCTGAAGAACTCAGAACAGCAGCCCGAACCGTAGGAGAACACGCCGACTCGCCGGGGCGTGTCGAAGCTGCCCAGATCGATCGTGCTCGCCAGCGAGAGTGCCGCGGTGGCACCCATGATGTTGCCGACGCGTTGACAGTGTCCGAGCCCCGGTGTCACGCGCGTCTTGAAATCCTCTTCGATGTTGGCCGGCGCTGCCTTGGCGAGCTTGCGCATCATGTTCCGATGCGCACCCTTCACCATGCCGCCGAAGGGTGTGTGATAGGCCAGATAGTCGAACGTGCGCGCGAAGTCTGCCCCTTCGACACGCTTCTCGTATTCGAGATAGGCGTGCTCGCAGCAGTGCAGGTATGAGAGGAGGGACAGGTCCGTGTCCCCCGCATCGCTATCGGGCGAGGGTCGGCACGTGTCCATGACTTCGTAGCCGTAGTAGCCGTTCGCACCGACATCGATCTGGAACACATAGGGCCTGTTGCTCACCAGCATGGCCACGGCACCGGAGCCCCCGCTGGGCTCGGCAAACGACCAGTCCGCGGATAGCGCCTCGCCACCCTCCTCTACCATGAAGCGCGAAACATCCGTGGCAATGACCAGCACCTTCGCGCCCGGGGACGTCCCGGACAACACGAAGTTGATTGCCATCTGCAATCCCGCCACGCCGGAGTAACAGGCATTCTTCAGCTCGAACAGACGGCAGTTGCGATTCAGTCCCAGCAGGTCATGGCAGTACGTGCTCATGGACTTGCCGAAATCGAACGCGGACTCGGTGCAGGTGATCACCATCTCGATGCGATCCTTTTCTTCCTGCGAGAGCGCATCGACCAACGGCTTCGCGGCGTTCACCGCGAAGGTGATCGGGTCCTCATAGGGCAACGCGACCGACTTCTGCTTCATGAGCAGATTCTCGAACCGGCTCATGTCAAGCTTTCGATGCCTTGCAAGCTGGTTGACGTCCAGGCAGGCGGTGCCTGCGAACACGTTCATCGCTTCGATTCCAACGACGCTCACAACTCCTCCTTCCAAGAACGTGGCGCTGCACGCGCACCACTCACACGGTGTCAACTAAAATTGAGCAGGCCCTTCTGACCCTTCCTCAGGCGATAGGCAGCGAACGAATCGCGGTCGGTGAACTGCAGGTACATGTTCCAGCGCTGCAGCTCCGCAAATCGCTGTCCCGGCGGTCGCACGTAGGTATGGCCTGGAAAGACGTGGGTCTGCGGTGCGACCTGAGCCTTGAGCAACTCCAGGCTGTCGAACATGTCGTATGCGGCATCGAGCCCTGAGCACACGCCGCAGCCTTCGGCGAACAACACATCGCCCGTGAACAGGTTGTCGCCGATCGCATAACACACACATCCCGGCGTATGCCCCGGCGTTGCAATCGGTCGAATGCACATATTGCCGACGAACCATGGTGCCGACTCGATGCCGACCAGTTGCGGCGCATTGAATCCTGACGCGGCAATCTCGCGCTCGGACATCCAGATTGGACAGTTGTAGAGCTCGGCCAATGGCTTCGCCAGGTCCACATGATCGAAATGCGCGTGCGTCAGCAGGATGCCACTCAGGGTGGCTTGAACCTGCGCCAAGCCTTCCTCGATCTTTTCCAGCTGCCACGCTGGATCCACGACAACTGCCTGACGGCTGAGCGGGTCGACCACCAGGTAATTGTTGTTCTTCATCTGCTGCCGCGAGACCTTGAGCAGCAACACTTGCGGCTTGGAGCTCTGATTCATCATTTACAACCAACGCCGCACACGGGCCTTGTACGCCAGATACACCTGTCCGAACCTGCGCTCCAGATACGCTTCCTCGCGCAGCACGACCACGTAGTGGATGACGAGCAGCGCGGGTAGCGTCAGCAATAGGATCCACTCATTGTTCAGCAGGCACCCCACTGCCGCCTGCAACAACGCCATGGTGACGTAGACGGGATTGCGCGAGAACCTGAACGGCCCCGTATCGATGATGGCCGTTGTCTCGTGCGCAGGATCCGGCGATGTACCGTGCCGTTTGAAAGCTCGCGCCACTGCTATGCTCGATGCCACTACGGCAATGACAAGAACGATACCGAACGGCAGCACGTACACATACCGGCCAATCGGCCAAGGCGAAATCCATCCACAGAGTGCGCCGAAGATGACACCGATCAAACAAGGCAGCGGTGGCGGCATGCGCGACTTCGTCGCGACGCCAGCGCTCGTAGTACTTATGGCCATGACTCACTCCGATGCGAGCACGCTGTCCTCGTCACGCGCTCACGTGCATTCGCTCCACCCAGAGCGCGCACATAGAATCGATTCAACCTCACGAGCGCGTCCGCACCCTCGCTCAGCAAGCGACTGTTGCATTGCCGGATGTCGCCGCTGCGCGAGTGTTCGGAAGTGGCCATCTCTGCATAGGCATAACAGATTGCAGTGAGTGGCCGGAGGATCTCGCCGTTGTCCAGTGCGAAAGGAACATACGGTGTGACCGCTTCAGCTTCTGCGGCGATGCCGAGAACCGTCTGCAATGCGCCGTCCAGAAGCAGGGATGTAGTGTTCGAAATCACCTTTCAGCTCATCGGCCAATGCGAGCTTTGCCAGCGCGAAACTCACATGTCTTTCTCTAATGCGTCTGGATGCCGCGACCGGAACGATCGCGACGCCTGCGTACGAATCCTGATCAGTTGCCCTTCTACAGAGTCGCCAACTCCGACGAACGCTGCATTTCAGGCGGACACGATGGCGACCACATCCATGGCGCGGCCTCGGTCAACTTGATTGTGAGTACTTTCGTGCGCCGGGGCAGAGGCGGCAATTGGACGAATGGGCGAAGCTGTGCGCGCACGCTCGACTGCCTGAAGGCGACTTAACGGCGAGCAGGAACAATCGACAGGTGAGACGTTCCCTTGAAGCGGAAGACGCCGGGAAGGTTCGCAATCGAGAAGCCGAACTTGGGATCCAAGCAGGACGCTTCGCGTAGAACGACAACCTGATGAGTAACGATCATCATCGGCGACAACTTGGTCAGCAGTACTGCGCGATATCGATCTCGTCCCCGACGACGCCTTCCTCGTGCAGCTTGTCCATGTCCACTGTTCGCCAGGACTCCATGGTCAGCAACGCAGGAGTATTTTTGTTCATCTTGTACAAGACCCCGTAATGCATCGGCATCTGGTGCGGTATCCAGTAAAAGTGATGCAACAATTCATCGCAGCCTTCGAACGCCACGGGGTAGTAAAGACTGGTCACATTTGAAACGGCTGCGAATGAAGCGGTAAGGCGTTTGATGAAGCTCGGTAGGATTTTGCCTGTGATTGCTCGTCTGTACCGTCCCTCTGCCAATGAGGCACGGATCAATTCGGGCGTCTCATAGTCGCCGCGTTGATAAAAAAGGACGGACTCATAGTTGCCGACATAGTCGTCGCTGACGCCGATGCGATCGCGAAAGTTGATGGCCATGAGACCGAGATCGCAATTCGTCTTGCGGAAGAAAAGCGACGTCAGAATGTCGTTAGTCGAGACGAAGGAACCGACCGGGCCATTGCGCGGCTGCCGCTGGACTGTCTCTTTCTGCTCGGCGATCCCGCTTGGCCGGAGTTTGCGGTTAAAGAGAGAACCCTTCTTCAGGAACATCAACGTGCCGATCAAATTCAGCACAAATCCCATTGACGTCAGGAATTTCTCATCCTCTCCTGTATGTTTCAGGATTTCGTCGACTTTCGACAGGTCGCGTTCTGCAATCAATGCTCGAGGCCGTTGATCGCAAGACAGCATCCGCAACAAGGCGTAGTAGGTAACACCGTCGGCAATCGCATGCGACAACGACATGCAAAGAGCAAAGCGATCAGGCGCTCGCTGCACAACGGTCACGCGAAACAGGGGCTCGTCTTTGTTGACGCTCTGCCTGGCCGTCTTCACGCAATACGGAGCGAAGATCCTGTCCAACTTGTCTGCCGGCGAGGGCTTGTTGCGACGACTCTTGGGCGCTTGCTCTCCAACTTCATCGGTTTTCAATACATTGAAGTAAGGTAGCTCTGGCGCAGCAGCTGAAGTGGAATACATGACGTTGACTCTTCCGTGGACTTTCGCAAATCTGCCCGCCAACCACGGGTTCAGCGCCAGGATTTCGCCAACCCTGGCTTGAATGAACGCTATCGGCGCCGAACCCTCGTACCACGTGATCGTGGAAATGGATTCAATGTCGAGATACATGGCGATTTCTCGATCTGTCAGTTTCAGAATGCGGGTTTCGGGGACTGCGGAGTGGTTACTCATGTCACGTTTCCGAATGTGCAGAAGTTATTGGTAACAGTTGGGAATTCGAAGCGCGTACGCTCGCGCAACGTCGTGTGTTCGGTCAGCGGAGAAGCTTGCGGATTATTCCGTCAACAAAAGGCCATCGGCCTCGTCGCCTTCGAGCGCGGGCGTATTGCGCAGAGCCCTGACGTAAAAATTGTTGAGCTTCACCCGCACGTCACCGTTCTCGCCAAGCAAGCGGATGTTGAACTGCTTGATTTCTGAGTTGACCGGATTTTCCGATACGGCATGCTCGACGTAGACGTAGCAGGTCTCCGTCAACGGCTGCAGGATCTCCACTTCGTCCACGGCGAACGGCAGGTGCGGCGTGTTGGGTTCCCCTCCCGTCGCGATACCGATCGCCGTCTGCAGCGCGCCGTCGATAATGCTGGGGTGAAGAATGTATTGCTCGAAGTCGCCTTTGAGCTCTTCGGTCAAATCCAGCCGGGAGAGCGCGAAATCGCTGCCGATGTGCAATTCCTGGATGGTCCGAAAGCACGGGCCGTAGCGGAAACCGAAATCTTCGAATTGCCGATAGCAGGCCGATCCGGACAGGTTCTTCTCGGCGCGATTCTTCAGCGCTTCGATTGAATAGGGAGCCTGAGCCTCATCGCCATGTTTGCTCTGGCGCTCGTATGACAGCCGACCTTCCGAGTGCACCACTCTCTCGTTGTCGTCATTGAACGAGACAATCACATACTCCGTCTCGTTTCCGTTCGACATCAAGAACGTTTTGACCAGATGGTCTTCGGTAGTGAGCCTGAGCGGCTGGATCCATAGGATGTCTTTGATACGCGTCACCGACGCTTCGCCCGCGATCGTCCCGTTGACGCAGGCAATCTCCAGGAATCCGGCTCCGGGGAAGAACGATTCCCCGTTTACCTGGTGGTCTCGCGCGTAATACTCCTTTACTGACAACGAAGATGAGAAGCAGACTTCCTTCAAGGTCGATACGTTTCGGGAGACCAACGGATGCAATTTCGCGGTCTTTGGTTCGACGGCTATTTGCTTTTCCAGAACGGGCTTCTTCGGAACCGGCGAGTCCGACACCCAGTAGCGTTCTTTAGCGAAGGGATAAGTGGGAAGCGGCAACCGGTAAGGTCGGTCGATATATAGAACGTCCCATTCAATGCCGCACCCTTCTACCCACATCTGCGCGAGCGCATCGAGTTCTCCGCGCTCGAACAGGGATTTCTCCCGCTCTCTTTCCTCTTGCTTGGCAAGTTTCTTCTTGCGGTGCGGCTCGACACGGCCCACGGCAAGTTTCGATGACGCGGTGCCGGCGACGTACGCGGATAACTCGCTCAACAGCTCGTCCACGCTGGAAACGACGACGGCCAGTCTTTCATCCATCGCCTCGCGCCCAACCTGCAGGGTATACGCCAACCTGTCGAGGTCGACGTTACGTTGCGCCTTCAAGTGATCGCGCAAGCGGGTCGCGCTTTCCCTGAGTCGCCGCTCGTTTTTCGCCGAAAGGACGACTAGATACGACCCTGTCCTTGCGGCGACTCCATCGCCTTCAGGCGGTTCGTAGTCTTCGAGGACCAGACAGGAGTTGACGCCGCCCGCGCCGAAGGAATTGATCATCGCCCGGCGAGGATGCTCGGCCGGCGCGCTCCACGGCGTTAGCTCACGCTGCAAATAGAAAGGCGAATTGTCGAACTCGATATTCGGGTTGACCTTTTCGCAGTGAATGGTCGGCGCGATCTGCTGATGCTCGAACTGCAGCATTATTTTCGCCACGCCGGCGATCCCCGCGGCGGATTCGGAATGTCCAGCGTTCGCCTTCACGGATCCCAAGGGGCAGTAGCGCTTTTTTTGCGTACGCTTACGAAACGCCTGCGTCAGCGAAGCGACTTCGAGACTATCGCCAAGCTGCGTTCCGGTACCGTGCCCCTCGACGTACCCAATGGACTCGGGATCGATGCCAGCCTTCGCGAGAGTTCGCTCGATCAACATCGCCTGCGAATTGGGGTTGGGTGCAGAATAGCCGTTTGAACGGCCGCTGTGTTCGCAGGCGCTGGCGGCGACCACGCCATATATATGGTCACCGTCCTCGATCGCCCTTGCCATGGGCTTCAGCACGACCGTGCCCACCCCTTCGCTCGGGATGAACCCGTCGCCGCCGTCCCCGAAACTGCGGCATTTTCCGTCGACCGCCAGCATGCGTCGGCGACAGAGCGACTGATACTTCGAGGGATGCAAATAGAGGTTGACGCCGCCCGCGACGGCCACCTGGCATTCCTTCCGTTTCAGACTCTCGCAGGCAAGATGGATCGCCACCAGCGACGATGAGCAGGCCGTATCGACCGGCATGCTGGGGCCCTGGAAATCGAAGAAATAGGACACCCGATTGGCGATGGACCAGGGTAGCGACCCGGGCGTCACCATGTTGCCGCGATTGCGCTCTTCTGGCGCCAGCAAATGATAGGTGTTGGACGTTACGCCAACGAAAACTCCGACGTCCGCGCTCCTGGCTTTGGGATAACGTTTCTTCAAGCTGTCCCTGGTGTAACCCGCGTCTTCGACAGCCGCCCAAACAGACTGTATGAACATGCGCTCCTGGGGATCGATCATTCGCGCATCTTCGGGGGTGATGCCAAAGAACGCCGCGTCAAATTTGTCGAAGTCGTCGACGAATCCACCCCACTTGCAGTAAATCTTGCCGTGCTTGGCGTTCTCGGGATCGGCGTCGAAGAATTCGTGGAGATCCCAGCGGCTATCCGGCACCGGCTCGATGAGGTCGCGGCCTTCCTTCAGGTTCCGCCAGTACTCCGCCAGGGACTCGGAGCGCGGGAATTGTCCGTGCATACCGATGATCGCGATTTTTTCCGACTCGTCCGCGAGTGTCTGGACCGGCGCTCGCTGGATCGGTGCTCTCTGGGCCGAGACGGCGTCGTCCTTGGTGACGATAGTGGCGGAGGTCGGTAAATGATTCACGAAGCGCCGCGCCAACGCGGGCTGCGCCTCCTGCATCAAGTACGCGGCTAGTTCCTCGATCGTGGCGTACTCGTAGAACAGCGTTTTCGGCAGGTCGCCGAGATCGCGCTCCAAATCGGCGTTGATTCGGCTGATCATCATCGAATCGACGCCGAAGGCATCGAAGCGTTCTTGCGAGTCGATGCGCTCAGCGGAAAGCTTGATTTGCTCGCTCAGCAGCGTCTTGAGGTAGTTCTCGGTCGCCTTGCGCAGCGACTGCGCATTCGCTGCTCGCATCTCCGACCTGACGGAAGGCGTCGCTTCCGAAATACCGCGCGACAGATAGGCATCGATCTTCGCCGCATCGCCGTACAACGCAATGCACTGCGTCTCCTTCGATTGCAGGAAGGTTTCCCAATATCGGATTGCCTGTTCCGTTGGCAGCGGAGAGATGCCCGAGCGCCTCGCCATCAAGTCGATATCGCTTTGGGAAATTCGCATTCCGCCGCTTTCCCAGAATGGCCAGTTGATCGACAACGTTTTCCCGAATCGTTGCCCCGATGACACCCATGCCTGCCTTTGCTCCGCGAACGCATCCAGGAAATTGTTTGCGAAGGCGTAGTCGCACTGCCCGGGATTTCCGAGCGCGCCGGCCACCGACGAAAACAGGACGAACAGATCGATGTCCTCGTCCTGCGTCGCCCGATCGAGGTTGATGGTTCCCATCACCTTGGCGGCGAGCACGGATTCCATCTCTTCCCGCGTCTTGTTCAATGCGAAAGAATCCCGGTGGATACCCGCGCTATGAATAACTCCGCTGATGCGCGAGAACCTGCGTTTTGCCGCGAGCACGACCGCATCGGCTTGTTCCGGATCGGAAACGTCCGCCTGAACGTAGATGACGGTGTCGCCGTGAGTGTTGAGGGCCGCAAGCTTCGTCTGCTGCTCGGCGTTGAGTGCGGATCGCCCGGTCAACACCAATTTCGCGCCGTACTCGCGCGCCAAGTGCTCGCTGAAGATGTACCCCAGTCCTCCCAAGCCGCCGGTAACGATATAGACGCCGTTGTGCTTGACCGCCGCGCCCAGCTTCTCGATCGCAGGAGGAGCGTAGCGCTTCATCTGCCTGGTCTGACGGTGCGAAACGAGGCGATCGCCCTGCTGTTCGTTGAGATAGCGTACTTCGCTATCCTCCCAGCCGGCGTCGCACAACTCATTCGACAGGCAGCGCGCGATCTCCTCGGCACCCCGTTCGCCGTCCACGGAAACGACCTTCCATGCGAATTTCGGATTCTCGAGCGCCAGGCTCTTGAGGTAGCCGGGCATGGAACGGTGAAGGGCACGATGAAGCGCCGCATGCGGGGCGCGCCCCTGTTTTTGTAACGAGATTATTCTTACGCGGCCTTTTGGCTTTTGCTTCATCACTGCCTTACACAGACCGTGAAGAGCGAAGACACCTCGATCCAGCTGCTCTCGGACCTCGCACGAATCGTCGACGATGTGAACGATCGCTTCGGGCATCGCGTCCCGCGATGTCAGAGTCTCGATGAGCAGGTTGAAATCGTGTTCCGACCTATGATCGACGCAGTAGACGTTGGTCCCGAGTTGCCGGTATCCGTCTCCATACTTCACCGCAACCACCGGGCCTTCTGTCTGGCGCTCCAATGACGCAGAAAGCTCGTCGTCGGCGCCCAAGACCAACAGCGGGCTATCCGCGTTTCGCTCTGGCTCGGTGGCAATCAGCTGCGCCGGATTCCATTCGGTCCGGTAGTAGAGCGTCTCCTTGCGCTCATGCGCCGCGGGCAAAGCGGCGAGCGTCGCAGGCGCATCTATCCAGTAGCGCTCCCGCGCGAACGGATACGTGGGCAGCGATACCCGCTTCGGACGCTGCGTGCCGTAAAGCGAAATCCAGTCGATCTCCATCCCGGCAATCCATAGTTTCGCCAGCTTCGCGAGATCGCGTTGCTCAAAGGTGAGTTGCAAGAACGCCCTGCCAGCATCGCCTTCGATCAGCGCGCTCACGCTCGATTGCGCGTCTCTGACACTGCCCTCGTACACATCCTCGATCGCACCAGCGACGGATCGCTTCGACTGCTCACGTTTGTCAGCAGGGCCGGCGCTGGATTCGTGCAGCCATTGCCGGAGCTTGTCCATCAGCGCCGCCATGCTCGACGCAACGATCACCAGACGCTCTTGCATCGGTGTGCGACCGACTTGGGAAGTGAACGCGACGTCCGCGAGCGACAGCTCCGACGCTTCCTCGAGAAACTCGATCGTCTTCTGCGCGTAAGCAAACAATGTTTCGCGGTTCTTCGCCGAAAGCAGGAACGCTTCCGGACGGCTCTCGCGGTGCACCGGTGTGCAGGCGTCGACAAACTCCTCCAGGATCAGATGCGCGTTGGAACCTCCCGCGCCGAAGGAACTGACGGCGGCGCGGCGCGGACGACCCTCCGGACGCTTCCAGTCCTCGAACGACCGCTGTACGTAGAAGGGTGTGTCCGCGAAAGCGATGAGCGGATTCAGTCGCTCGGCGTGTAGCGAAGGCACCAATTGCCGGTGCTTCAATTGCAACAGCACCTTCGTGACCGCGGCGATTCCGGCGGCGGATTCGAGGTGGCCGATGTTCGACTTGACCGATCCGATGGCGCAGAACTGTTTTTCTCGCGAGCGGCCCTGCGAACCGGCGCCTTCGAACGCCCGCACCAGGCCGGTGATTTCGATCGGATCCCCCAAAGACGTTCCCGTGCCATGCGTCTCGATATAGTCGATGGTCCCTGGATTCACTTTTGCGTTATTGAGCGCTTCGAGGATCAGATCTGCCTGCGCAACGGGATTGGGGACGGTATAGCCGTTGGTTTTGCCGCCATGGTTTATCGAGCTCGCTTTCACGACGGCATAAATCTGATCGCCGTCGCGGACTGCTTTCGCAAGCGGCTTGAGCAGAACGGCGCCCACGCCCTCCCCCGGCACGTAACCGTCGCCGCCTTCGCCGAAGCTGCGGCAGCGGCCGTCGGTCGATGCAAAATTGCCTTGGCTCAGGTTGAGGTATTTGCCGGGATGGATCGAGACATTGACGCCGCCGGCGATTGCCACATCGATCGCGCCCTTGCGCACTTCTTCGCTCGCCAAATGGATGGCCGTCAGCGACGATGAACACATCGTGTCGAGCGCCAAGCTCGGGCCTTGGAAATTGAAGAAATAGGAGACGCGATTGGCGATGGAGGCGAACGACGAGCTTGGGATTCCGGCGCCATTCGACGTGGCGCCGTACAGTTCGTACTGCCCCCACATGACGCCC
>JBEVKB010000048.1:0-11196 GCA_040509875.1 Steroidobacteraceae bacterium
CCGGTCGCTTGGCTTCCGACCAGTCGCGCAGCCACGGATATTTGCGATCGGTACCCCAAACGTTGACCGGCACGAGGCTGTCCTCGTACTTGAATCCTTGCGGATTGGGAAAACTGTGCCACGCCCATTGCGCCTGGGTCATCAGAGGCACGAGCGGCGAGTACTGCTCCTGGAAGGTCTGCAGTCCGGTGATGTCAGCGGTAAACGCCAGGTTGCCGTTGCCGACCATGAATGGCGACGTCGGATCGATGCGCGTGAGGATAGGATTGTGGCGACGTACCAGCGACTCGCGATCGATTCGTTGCGCAGGCTCGCTGGCGGTTGCGGCGAATGCGGATGTGAGACCGAGCATTAGCAGCGCAACGATCCTTGTGCTGTGATCGACAGCACAACGCGTTGAGCTGTCAATTGAGTTGCGGACAACCCGTGGACAGAATGCAGTCAAGGTTGACGCCTCTTGATTTTAACGCCGGATCACGAGATGGTAGCGCAACCATGCGCCATCCCACCAGCCGCGATTCCTCGCCTCGATGGCGAATCCTCCTGCTCATTGCACTGGCCGCCGCGCAATCCGTCGTGCTGACGGGCTGTGCGACGCCATCGCCGGCAGCCGCCGCACGCTACACCAATCCCATCCTGTACGCCGATTACTCGGATCCCGATGTCATCCGGGTAGGCGACAGCTACTACATGGTGGCCTCGACCTTCCATTTCTCGCCCGGCCTGCCGGTATTGAAATCCCAGGACCTGGTGCATTGGACGCTCATCGGCCACGTGCTGTCGCGGCTCGATTTCGATCCCGCGTACGATCTGCCGGGCCCGCTCGAATTCGATGACGCCACCGAGCGCCCGAGGTCCAGGGAGCCGAAGGGGCATCGCTACGCCGCTGGCGTGTGGGCGCCGTCGATCCGCTTTCATGCGGGGCGTTTCTACGTTTATTTCGCGACGCCTACCGAAGGCGTGTTCATGGCGTCCGCGACATCGCCCGCAGGTCCCTGGGATCCTCCGGTCGCAGTGATCGCCGAGCCGAACCTCGAAGATCCTTGTCCATTCTGGGACGACGATGGCCAGGCCTATCTCGTGCACTCGCGTGTGGGCGCCGGTCCATTGGTCCTCCATCGCATGAGTGCGGACGGGCGCAGCGTGCTCGATGCGGGCAAGGTCATCGTTGAAGACAAGGAGCGGCTGCCGGTGCTCGAGGGCCCCAAGCTGCTGAAGCGGAACGGCTACTACTATATTTTCGCGCCCTACGGCGGTGTCGGCGAAGGTCCGCAGGCAGTGATGCGTTCACGCGATATCTACGGGCCCTATGACATTCGCACGGTGCTGTCGCAAGGCACGACTGACGTACAGGCTCCGCACCAAGGCGGTTATGTCGAAACGCCTTCGGGACAAGGTTGGTTCGCTCACTTCAACAGCACCGGCGCATACGGGCGCATCGTGCATCTGCAGCCCGTGCGTTGGGTCGACGATTGGCCGGTGATGGGCGAACTGCTTCCCGGCGCCGCCAACGGTCAACCGGTGGCTTCGCATGCGATGCCCGATGTCGGGAAAACTTTCCCCGCGGTGTCGCCGCAGACCTCGGACGAGTTCGATGGCAAAACGCTCGGGCTGCAGTGGGAATGGAATCACAACCCGCTCGATACTCATTGGTCGCTCACGGAGCGACCGGGATTTCTGCGCTTGAAGCCCTCGCTGGCGGCGGATCTCCTCAGCGCGCGCAATACATTGACGCAGGTTCAGCAAGGCCGCGCATCGCAGACCACGACGCGGCTCGTCGTGAGCGGCATGATGGACGGCCAGAAAGCGGGCCTCGCGATGTTCGGTAAGCAGCCGAGCTGGATCGGAGTGACGCAAGCGAACGGTGAGCGCAAGCTCACGTTCGCATCGGCCGGTATCGAAACGCCCGGCGTGGCATTGACTGGAGATGATGTGCTGTTACGCATGGACGTTGCCGACGAACAGGTGCAGTTCTCTTTCAGCGTCGACGACGGCCGCACCTTCGAGCAGTTCGGTCCGCCGGCTCGCATGTTCTTCAGCTTCTGGAAAGGCGCGCGGCCCGCGTTGTTCACGTTTCATACCGCCACCGCATCCACCGGCGGCGTTGCGGATTTCGATTGGCTTCGGATACAGATCAGGTAAGGGGCAGGGGGATTCATGAGTGACAAAGAAACGACGGGCATCGATCGCCGCACTTTGATCAAGACTGCGGGCGGCCTGGCCCTCGGCATGGCGGCAAATGTCTATGCGGCACCCGCGCCTCGTAAGCGTTACGCACAGGTCGGCGTCGGTTCGCGCTCGCGCATGTACACGACTGCCATCTGGGGCAGGTTTCGCGATACCAACGAATTGGTCGCTGCCTGCGATACGAATGCCGGCCGTCTCGAACTCGCGAAGAAGCATGCGGCTAAAATGAATGCGAGCGCGCCTAAGACCTACCTGGCGGCGGACTTCGATCGCATGATTCGCGAGACGAAGCCGGACACGGTGATCGTCACCAGTCCCGACGCCACGCACGATGAATATATCGTCCGCGCGCTCGATGCCGGCTGCGATGTGATCACCGAAAAGCCCATGACCACCACGCCCGAGAAGGCGCAGCGGATCCTCGATGCCTGCAAACGCAGCGGTCGTCACTTGCGTGTGACTTTCAACTATCGTTACTCACCGCCGCGCACGCAGGTCAAAGAGCTGCTGATGAACAATGAGATCGGCGACATCCTGTCCGTCGATTTTCATTGGCTGCTCAACACCGTGCACGGTGCGGACTATTTCCGTCGCTGGCACAGTCACAAGGCCATCTCCGGCGGCTTGATGGTGCACAAGGCGACGCATCACTTCGACCTGATGAACTGGTGGCTCGGTGCGCAGCCGCAGTCGGTGCTGGCTGCCGGCAAGCGCGAGTTCTACACGCCTGCGACGGCGAAGCGCATGGGATTGAAGAGCCCGCACGAACGCTGCCGCACCTGTCCCGAGAAAGCCGAGTGCAATTTCTATTTCGATCTCGCGGCCGATCCGGGGTTGAAAGAGCTGTACCTGGACAACGAAAAGCATGATGGCTATTTCCGCGATCAGTGCGTGTGGCGGCCGGACATCGACATCGAGGACACGATGAACGTGGTCGTCGGTTACGACACCGGCGCGACGATGAGTTATTCGCTCAATGCCTTCAATGCCTGGGAGGGATACCACGTCGCGTTCAACGGCACCAAGGGCCGCCTCGAACATTCCATCGTCGAGCAGGCAGGAGTTGCCGGCGCCGGTACGCCCCAGAGCGGCAGCGAAGCGGACGGTGTGCGGACCAGGATCATTCCCATGCGTGGCAAGGCTCGGGACATCGAGCCGTGGAGCGGCGATGGCGATCACGGCGGTGGCGACGATGTGATGCTGGCGGAAATTTTCGGCACGGCGCCGGCGGATAAGTATCGACGTGCGTCGGATGAGCGCGGTGGCGCGTATTCGATTCTCATCGGTGCGGCCGCGAACTTGTGTTTCAAGTCTGGCCAGTCGGTGCGTATCGCCGATCTGGTGACGGGATTGACGCCGCCGGATAAGGCGCCAATGCCGACGCGGGAAACGCCGGTGCCTATGCCGATGCGGATCGCGATGCCTTGAGTCTTGCTTGACCTCTCCCGAAATCGGGAGAGGTAAGGCACTAGGCGAGGATGCCGACCACTCGTTCGATCGACCAGAACGCCGCCACGCCGCCGATCGCGTAAAGCGCCGGCACGCGCGCCATCACGAATGTCGGCCAGCGGCTCATGGTTCGATAGAGCAGCAATGCCAGGCCCACGACGCACAGCTGCCCGATTTCGACACCGACGTTGAACGTCAGCAACGCCACCGACAGGTGACTCTCGGGCAGGCCGATCTCCTTCAACGCACCGGCGAATCCCAGCCCGTGCACCAGCCCGAACAGAAATGCCACCAACGCCGGCCAGCGGCGTGACAGCGTCGGCCGCTTGTTCAACGCCTCGCTCGCGACGAGCACGATCGACAATGCGATGGTCGCTTCCACAGGCAGCGGTCGCAGCGTCAACCAACTCAACGCACTGAGCGCCAACGTCAGGCTGTGCGCCAGCGTGAACGCAGTGATCGTGAACAGCAGTCGCTTGTTGAAGCCGACCAGGAACAATAAAGCGAGCACGAACGCCAGGTGATCGAACCCGGAGAGAATGTGTTCGAAGCCCAGCACGGTGTACGCCTTCGCGATTTCCCCCATGCCGCGCTTGTCGTCCGCCGAGCCGTAGAGTTGCGCAGTGTGTTGGGCCGCAGTGAAGGTATAAACGCGGCTGCCGCCATCCAGCCAGAATACCTTGACCAGCGCGGCCGAATAAGTCTTGCCCACGCCGTCGACACCGAGCTTGCCTTTGAGGCCGTCGGCGCCGCAGTGAAGGACATTCGCTTCGGGCACGCAACCTTCGGGCCATTGCGGTCGCAGGTCTTCGGTGTCGGGGCGCTTGTCATTGGTCGCCGACCATTGCCAGAGGAATTCTCCCGGCGACATCTCGCGCAGTTCCATCTCTGCCATGCTCATCTCGTGAGCGCCTGCAAACACAGGCAGCAGCGCGAGAATGGCTAGCAGGCATGTACGGATCAGGCCGCTCATTGCGCCGATGTCTCGTACTGCACTTTGTATTTACGGGCCAGCACGCGCACGGCAGCGGTGCGTTGCTCGGATGCAGTCGCATCCTTCCAGTCCTGCAACACTACGCCGCGCAGCGAATCGAAGACAGCCGGCTTGGGTTGCGCGATCGAGTCGAGCCGCATGGCTCGCCATCCGTCACGAGTACGCAAGGCTCGCCATTCTCCGGTTGTCGATGTCTCAATGGCTTTCGTGAACTCTGCGCCGTAGCTCTGAACCAGGTTGGCGCGAGGCCGATCTTTGAATACCCGCAACCCCGCCTGTGCGTCGCCCGGCGTACCGGCATTCAAGGCGTTCACGAAAGCGCGCACCGCCGATTCCGATGACTCGCCGGAGAGCGCCGCCTCCTGGAAGCTATAGCGAGCCGGTTCGTCGTACTTGTCGCGATGGGCTTCGAACCACGCACGCAGCCCCTTGTCATCGATGGGCGGCAACTTGACGTTGGCGTCGAGCACGCTCAGCGTCTTGAAGATCACGCGTTCGCGGATGGCGTCGTCGCCCTTGTCCACCTGCATGGCCAGGCCTTCGCGATACAGCACTTCGTTGTCGAGCCACACGCGATGCAGGGCTTCGAGTTCTGCTTCGTTGGGCGCGCGTCCGCGAGCTTTCGTGAAGACTTCCACCGCTTCACTGTCGACCGCCGCACCGACGACGATGACGCGGGGATCGTCCGTCAGGCCGGCGACGACATGGTCGATACCGAACAGCAAGCCGCCCAGCAAAACGAAGTGCAGCAGCGGCTCGCGCGTCCAGTTCGGCAGTCGCGTGCGTCGGCTCGGTTGCGCGGACGCGAGAGAGGAAGGGGTGGATAGAATCGTGGACATGGCTCACCTGCGGATGCGAGCCGGCATGGTAGAGCACGAAAAAGACAGAACGAAGACAAGTGTCTTGGTCCTCTACCTCTCCCGAAACCGGCAGAGGTAGAAATAAAAAAGGCGTCGTGCTTGCACACGACGCCTCGGGTTACTCACCCATCGGATCGTCGATCCGCTTACTTCACTCCCGCCACCAGCGTGCCCGTGGCCACTTCGACATAGATCGGATTGCTGTAGAACCACAGGTCCGCCCATGCAGCGACGTCGTACGAGACCGCTTTCTGGCCCACGATCGGGCTGCCGCTGCCCGTTGCAGCCGTCGCCAGGTGATCGGGGCAGCCATCGAACTGGCTGCTGACACTGTGCGCCGTCGTGCAAGGAATGCTGAGCATCTTCATGTCGCCCGCGTTGGTATAGATGTCCGACAGCGGATTGCCGCTGGCGTCGGTCTCGTACGGCACGGCGGCCGGCAGGTTAGTGCCGCGAAGGCGGATGTACTGCGAGGCCGATACCGCAGGAATGCGGTAGGTCATCTTCACGAACGTGGTGCCGTCCGCTGCCGAGGTCAATGTCGTCCACGGTGTGGCGCTGCTGCCATTGAAGGTCTTGGCGATCGCTGCAGTCGTGTTCTTCGCTGCAGCCGGAACCACTGACAGGTCCGCAGTCGTACCATCCGCCCGCAGCCAGGCAGTGTTACGTGGCCATTCACCCGAATAATCCGCGGCACCCGGAGTCCTGTAGCCGCTGACCAGGCCGCCGATCACGTCGATGTGATCGAGCACCGGCGCGTTCATAGGCTGGTCGATGCCGACCTGCTTGAGCGAAGGATTCGCAAAAGTGTATGGCGAATAGTTGGCGCCTGCAGGATCGCGAGCCACGATGGACACGACGATTTCACCGCCCGCGCGTACTTTCAATTTCTCGCCCATGGTGGCGCAACCCGCGACATCGATGTCGGTGTTGTTGGTTGCTGCAGCCACGGCCAGCGCTTCCACAGATGCGTTGGTGCGAGCCGTAATGCCGGGATACGACACGCAGGCGATGAAGGCGAGACGATCGATCAGCTGGCCGCTGCTGCTGAACGAGTTGCCGGTGCGCATGCCATCGACGATGGCCTGCGGACGCAGCTTGTCGGTTCCGTTACGAACCAGTGAGTAGCTGCGCTGGTATTCGCCAGGATAGAAATCCTGGGTCGAGCGACGGTCGTCCGGACCGAAGCTGCCGCGGTTGTGCCAATCGGAGCTCGCGTAGAACCAGTAGTTGCGACCTTCGCCGAGCATCGCATCCCAAACTCCACCGACCTGTGCGCCGTAGACGCCTGTGCCGCCGTAAGTCGTGCCGCCGACGCTGTCCGTCGCAACGCCATTGATACTGTTGCGCTTGACCTGGTATTCGCCGCGGTTCGACGAAGCACCGTGGCCGGGCTGGGTTTCGAATCCGAACGCAATGTTCGGCGCGGTGTTGTGGAAGTTACGCAGGTGCTCGACGTTGAAGCCGTTGTTGCCATCGGCATAGAACGGTCCGGCGCGTTCGAGGTGAGTAGGCAGGTAGTAGCTGCCGGTCGCCGCGTTCGCAGCCAGCCACTTGAGTGCTTCGAGCGTCTTGTTGTGGCCCTTGGTGCCGTTGCCGGCGCCGCCTGCGGGAATCAGCTTCTGCGCGGTGGCGTTCCAGCTAGGATCGGCCGCGTTCAGGCTGCCCGGTACCGAGCAGTCCCAGTTGTTGGTAGCGCCGCGGCTCGTGTCGGAATCGCCACGGTCGAAGCAATATTCCCACTGCGCCAATGCCGTGGCATTGCCCATGGGTGTGTAGCCGGGAGTGGTCGGCAACGTTGCAGTGTCCAGCGCGAGCGGAATCTGGCCGTTGAGAACCGACATGGATACGTGCTCGTGTCCCGCAGCCACCGACTCGATGCCCAGGAACAGCGGCAGGTTCTTATAAGCGTTGAGGTACTCGATCAGCGGGTACTGGAATTCCTGCACCGACTGCCAGCGCCACATGTTGCGGCTGGGCGAAGTGCCCGAAACAGCGCCCTTCGGGGTCACGCCGGAAGCTTCCCAGGTCGTGGTCGGACCTTGAGTCGCGACATACGGATAAGCAGGAGTGGACAGCGTGGCGTCTTCCACCAGCGTGCAATTGCGATTGCCGTTGCCGCCGTGGCCGGCCTGTACGAACCAGTCGAGGCCCCAGGGTGAGTCGGCCGTCTTGTCGGTCACCTTCTTGACCAGCTTCTGCATCGATATCGATCCGTCCGAGCAGGTGGTGTGGTTGTGGATGTCGCCGGCGACATACTTGCCCGGCGTCTTGCCGGCAGCCGACGCCACCATGGGCGACGCTGCCAGTGCGCTGGCGATGGCTGCCGCCACCGCGAGTGCGATCTGGTTGTTCTTGACTGATCCTACGTTCATCGAAAATTGCTCCCGGGTCTTGAAAGATGTGCTCGTCGCCGACACGAAAAAGAGTCGCGTCGGCTGCCGACCAAGTCTCATTTCAGACCATGACGCTGATGTGAACCTTCGGTGATAATGTTGCAAGAATGGTCAACGCGGCGCGCTGTCCATCTCGCTCAGCGCGAGTTTCGCTTCCGGTCGAGCAGGTTGCGCCTGCGCCAACTCCGTCAGCAACGCCTGTGCATCCGTCGGCTCCAGCATGTTCGCCATCAGCAATAGCGGATCGTAAGCAGGACGAAAATCCGGGCTGATGTGCAATACGGACAGCAGCGGTTCGCGAACCTGGGCCAGCATCTCGCGCACGTCGCTCGAAGCACGCACGTCACGGCCCGATTCGATGAAGCGATCTCGCGCTATCCAATACGCAGCGAGACGACGCGGCCAGTCTTCATCTGTCGGATCGATCAGTTCGGCCGGCGTGATGGAGAATTCCCGCAGTAGAGCGATGAGACGATCGCGCGGCTTCGAGTCGGGTGCGTAGGTGATGCGCGGTGCGCGATACGCAACGACAGGATGATCGTCGGTGTTGGCCGCGGCGTCGCCTGCAAATTTCCGCAATGCATGCGGGCCCGCAACGAAGCTGCCCAGCAAGGCGAATCCGTCTTCGATGCCGATGCGAGTCAGGCTCGATGGCAGCGATACGATTGTAAGACGTTTGTGTAACGCTTCGACATCGAAACGGCCGGCGTCGTTGCGTCCGATGAGGCCGAGCACGGGAGTGTCCAGGCTATTGCTAGCCAGCAGCGCCGAACCGTTCGGATAGACCAATAGAAAAGACTGCACGATGCTGCGCAGGGTGCCGAGATCGAGCTGATGCAGCGGCAGCCACTGGCAGAACAGTCCATCCGCTTCGAGGCGATCGCGAACGGCTGCAAAATGTTCCACCGTGTACAGCGATCCCGATCCGCTGCGCGCCGGATGGAAGTTGTCGGAAACGATGACGTCGTAAAGCCGGTCGCTGGTGCGAACGTAACGACGCGCATCCGCCGCGATGAGATGCAGGCGCGGATTGACAACGCCATCGTTGAGCGCCGGCGTGAAATGAGCCGACGCTGCAATTACCTCCGGCAAGAGTTCCACTGCATCGACCTCGATACTCGGGTCGGCCGCTGCCGAAGATGCTGTCATGCCTGTGCCCAGTCCAAGAAACAGCGCTCGCTTGGGTGCCGGATGGAGAAGCACGGGTAGCAACGCCTGCCGCGAGTCGACTCGCAACGATGAGCTGCTGCCTTCCTGTTGACGGTTGTCGATGCGCAATCGCGCGACGCCTTGTGCATCTTCGACTACGCTGACGGAGGCCATCACGCCCTCTTCGTAGCTGACTACATGGCCGCCTTCAGGGATATCGATGAATGCCAGCGGCGGCGCCCACACGACGATGGCTATCGCGGCGCTTGTAGTTGCCCATGCGATGGGCGTGAGCCAGGTGCGCCACGATGTGAGTGCCAGGTAGCCGAGACCGATCAGCAGCAACGATACTTTCGGGCCAAGCAGGGGAAACGCCAGCACGCCGAACGCGAGCGGCGCCATCGATGCGCCCAAGGTATTTACGCCAAGCGCTTTACCGAAGCTGACGCCAGACGCGAGCGCACGCGTGCTGAGATGACTGAACAGCGCACCCATCACCAGTGTCGGCGGACCGAAGGCGAGCAGCGCCAGTATGGCTTCAGCGGCGATGGCTGCCGTCATGCTGCCGCCGAAGGCCTGCAGCGCCATCGCTTTCACGGATTCCGCGGCCCATAAACTCGCCGTGCCCGTCAGGCAAGTGGCTGCCAGTGCGCTAAGCAGTCGATCGCCGAGCCGCTGCGGATCGCGAGCATTCACCAGCCAGCGTTGATAGGCAGCGGCGCCGATGGCGCTCCCGACCAGATAGACAGCGAGCAGCAGGGCAAAGGTGTAGACCGTGTCTTCCGCCACTTCGCTGAGCACGCGTACGACCAGCACTTCGTAGCCGATGCCGAGAAATCCTGTCGCCGCGAGGCGGAAAAGTAGACTGCCTGCGTCAGTCATTACCACCTTCGGCGCGGCCTGCGTCTTTTCAGGGAACAGAAGCAGCGCCGACACGGCGCATATAATATTGAGAGCGATGCAGACGCCCGCCGTGCGTGCGAGGCCGAATGTCGGCGCCAGCCAGAAGGCGATTGCCAGCACGCCGATGGTTGCACCGACTGTGTTGCTCGCGTACAGCGCTGCGACGGAACGGCTATCGATGCGCAGTTGCGTGGTCACGCGTTGCATCGCCGGCAGTGTTGCTCCCATCGCGGCGGTGGCCGGCAGCAACAATATAAAGGTGCCGAGAAACGCCACGGCCCAATGCCACGTTGGCGCCGGCTGTTCGCCGATGATGCCGAGCATCCACGAGCTGGAGGGCGCCATGGCAAGAGCAAGCAGCAGGCTCCACATCGCGATGACGAATTCGCACGCCGCGTACCAACGCACCGGTCGGTTACTGTTCTCGATGCGCGCGCCAAGAGAGAAAGCGCCTACAGCGAGGCCGCCGAAAAACGCTGCAATCACGGCCAGCACAGCTGCGGCCTCGTGACCGAGCCACAACGCGGACTGCTGTGTCCAAACGACCTGGTAGCCCAGGCCAGCGAACCCGGAAGCCGTCATCAATAACAGCGACGCTCGCGAGCGCCACGCATCGACGCTGTTCCGTTGCGGTGTCAACCGGCAAACCGGATCGAGTAGCCCCAGGAGTCCAGCCGCGCCGGAATGGCGTTGAAGGACAGCGTGATGCGTCGCTCGCCCTGGTTGGGAGGCACGGCATGCATGAGATAACTGGGGAACAACACCATGTCGCCCGGATGTGGCGCCGGGCTGATCCACTTGTCGGCACTGAAGGGCCCGGGCGTCATTCCGGCGTGATCGTTCCTGAACATGAAGTCGGTGCCGCCGGGCGATTTCATGAACACTGTCTGCGAACTCGCGTGCGTGGGAGTCAGGTACACCACCCCGGAAATGAAACTGTTGGCGTGGTTGTGCATGGCCTGGTGGCCGCCCTGCTCCAGCACGTTCACCCACATCTCCTTCACCGACCAGGGCATGCGCTCGCCGAACAGCGCCGCGCCGAAATCCACGAGCTTGGGCGTGATGCACTGTGCGGCCTCGACGAACAGCGGACTGTCGGAAGGCTTGAGCATCTGCGTGTGCGTGACGCGTGGCGAAGTGTTGTTGTCCACGGTGGCGCGGGTGGCGAAGTGGTCCACCAGCGCCGCCACCAGCCTGCGGTCCAGCGCGGCTGGTGCGCGCAGGAAGGGAATGGGGAACAGGCCGATCAGTTCGTCCA
>JBEVKB010000049.1:0-32312 GCA_040509875.1 Steroidobacteraceae bacterium
GGCGGCAGTTACAACGTCACCGTCGCAACGCAGCCGGAGGGAATGAACTGCACCGTCACCAACGGCTCCGGCAGCAACGTCCAGGCGAACATCGTCAATATCAGCGTCGCTTGCAGCCCCGTCACGCACACCATCGCGGGCACAGTTACCGGCCTCACCACGAGCGGCCTGGTATTGCAGAACAATGGCGCGGATAGCCTCGCAGTCGCGGCCAATGCCACGAGCTTTCAATTCGCCATACCGGTTGCCGACGGTGGCGGCTACAACGTTACCGTGTCTTCCCAACCGAGCGGCCTGACTTGCAGCGTGAGCAACAGCGCGGGCAGCAATGTGCAAGCGGTAGTCACTACCATCAGCGTCGCTTGCAGCCCGATCACGCACACCATCGCAGGCACCATCACCGGCCTCGCCACGAACGGCCTCGTGCTACAGAATAACGGCGCGGATAATTTGACGGTCGCGGCCAACGCCGCCACCTTTCAATTCACTACGCCGATTGCCGCCGGCGGTGGTTACAACGTCACCATTCTTTCCCAACCGAACGGCACGACCTGCAGCGTGAGCAACGGTTCGGGAACCGACCTGCTCAACGACATCGGCAGCGTTCAGATCGTCTGCAGCGCCAGCGCGTTCTCCATCGGCGGAACGATCACCGGTCTGACCGGCAGCGGATTGGTATTGCAGAATAACGGTAGCGACAATCTAAGCGCCGCCGCGAATGCCTCCGCATTCGCCTTTGCGACACCGGTGGCGTACGGCGGCGTTTATGCAGTCGCCGTGGCGACTCAGCCGGCGGGCCAGACCTGTACAGTATTGCAAGGCACTGGCATAGCGCAGACACAGGTGACCAATGTCACGGTGCTCTGCGTGGACATCGTTACCTACACGCTCGTCCCCAGCGCGGGCACGAACGGCAGCATCTCACCCAGCGGCGTCGTGACCGTGAACAGCGGCGACAGCTCCAGCTTCGTTGCGACACCCGACAGCGGTTACGCCATCGATCAGTGGTTGCTCGATGGCTCACTCGTGCAAAGCGGCGGCGCAATTTTCACGCTCGCCAACGTCAGCGCGAACCACACCGTCACAGCGACCTTCGCACAAGCGACACTGACGCCGAGCGTGGCTGCCTTGGCATTGGCAGTGAATTGCCTGCCATCGAGCAGTTGCGCGACGGCGCATAATGCCGCGCTGACGGGCAGCCCAAGACAGATCGTCGTTACCAACAACGGCACTATCGCCGCGAACAATGTCTCGATTGCCTATCCGAGCTGGCCGACAGGCACCACCGCGACATCGACCTGCGGCAGCGTGTTGACGGCCGCGTCCTCTTGCACGATTACGATTACCCCGGGAGCAGCAGCTACTTCGAATTGCACCTCGGGCGTCGCTCCCACCAGCGGTGTCATCACGATCAGCGCCGACGGGGCCGGCGACAGCCAGGTACAGGCAGCGGTGCTGAGCTACGGCTGCATCTACCAGGGCGGCTACATTTTTTCGATAGACGACACCACCGCCGCGACCGGAAGCATCGGCGGCAAAGTCGCCGCGTTGACGGATCGATCCCCGTTAGTCCTCTGGAGTTCGGATGGCAGCGGCATGAGCGCCGGCAACTTTGCGGTGCTGGGGATAGACGAAACATCGACCGCCAGTTCGCCCTCGCCGACTTCTCCCGCTTACCCCGCGGGGACTCCGGCTTACACAGCATGCGCCGGCCGCAGCGACGGGGCCTGCAACACCGCGAATATCGTTGCCTATGCCAATTTCAATCGAGCATCCAGCGGCCCCGCGCCAACGCCTCTGTCGCAATACGCAGCCGGCCTGTGCACACAGACCAGCGCCGGGTATAGCGATTGGTACCTGCCCGCCATTTGCGAACAGGGATACGATAGTGTCAATTCAGGCAGCGGTTGCGGCTCGTCGGGTTCTCCGACGTTGCAGAACATGCAGTCGAACCTGGTCGACAACGGCGATGTCGGCGGTCTGGACGGCATCTACTGGAGTTCCACCGAGGCTTCAACCGGTCCCACTTGGGCGGCGTGGTTCCAGATTTTCGGGAGCGGAGGCGTTCAGTCCAGCGCCAACAAGTTTAACGACTTCGGTGCTCGTTGTTCGCGGGCGTTGACGCCTTAGAAGAATTGAGAAAGTGAGAGTGCTGTAATCCGCAGCAGAGGAAGAGCCCCCTCCTCGATCCTCCCCCGGCGACCGGGGGAGGAAGTCTAAAAGAGCGAGTAAAGATCAGAAGCTGAAGCGCCCCTGCGCGCCGAACACGTTAGTGTCGCCGCCAGCGGTAACGATCACGCCGGCCGACCATTGCGGAGTGAAGTTGTAACGACCCTCGCCGATGAGATAGGTGTCGTTCTCGGATCCCGCCACTTCGACGCGCAGGTGCTCGAAGCCGGCTTCCACTTCGATCTTCGGAGCGACAATCGTGCGTAAGCGCGCGCCGATAAACAAACCGGTGTCGTCGTCATCGGAACGACCGAAGTCCACTTCGTAGCTCACGACACCGCCGCGAACGATGACATCCAGATTGCTGTTGATGGCCCAGTGGCCGCCGCCGCCCACCATGAAGCGCGTCGTATCGACGCCATTATCCAGATTGAGCGACTGGTACTCGGCGAGCGCGAAGAAATTCTGATAGACGGGCAGCGAGCCCCGCAGCTGGATGCCATCGCCATCCTCATCGATCGCATCGGAGTCGATCCCCGCATTCGGAAAGTGGGCCGCATCGACAAAGCGATAACTGAGACTATCCGCGCTGGCCGCCAGCGGCAGCGCCAGCAGGCCTGCATAAATCCAACTCTTCGCGTGCATTCTTACGTTCATACCCTTCCGCCGTAGCATTTTGAAAGCATCCGCTGGCCGCCCGGTGAGAGCGGCTTGGACAGCGTGATGTTCGCGAATTCTCGCCTCATGGATTCAGGGATTCAAGTTCACATGAGGGTCGAACCTGTCGTAGGATTGCGTCGGCAGCATTCGCTTACAACCAGATTCAGCAGGGGATCAAGGATGAAATACGCGGTGAAATGTATGGTGGCCTTGCACTTGCTCGGCGGAGTCGCGAACGCAGCCGACGATGCATGGCAGCCGCTGTTCGATGGCAAATCGCTCGCCGGCTGGCGGCAGGTCAATGGCACTGCCTCTTATGAAGTGATCGACGGCACAATCGTCGGCACCACTCGCGCAGGCACGCCGAACAGTTTTCTCGCTACCGAAAAATCCTACGGCGATTTCATCCTCGAATTCGAAGTGCGCCAGAGCGTGGGGCCGACGAACAGTGGCGTGCAGTTCCGCAGCCAGAGTAAACCGGACGTGATGCAAGGCCGCGTGCACGGGCCGCAGATGGAACTCGACCCCTCCGAGCGCCAGTGGACCGGCGGCTTGTACGACGAAGCCATGAGCGGCTGGTGGTATCCCGGAACGCTCAACCCGCATCCGGGACTTTACAAATTCGACGCATGGAACCAGGTGCGGATCGAAGCGATCGGCCCATCGATGCGCACCTGGGTCAATGGTGTGCAAACCGCGTACGTGATCGATCGCAGCTACACGGAAGGATTCATCGCACTCCAGGTGCATTCGATCGCGAAGCCCGAAGAGGCGGGCCGCAAGATTCATTGGCGAAAACTGCGTATCGCAGAAAAGGGCAAGCCCTCCCCCACCGACACCCAGATCTTCGTCCGCAATACTCTGCCGAACGACCTGAGCGAAGTGGAGCGCAAGCAAGGCTGGCGATTGCTATGGGATGGCAAGTCATCGAACGGCTGGCGCAGCGCCAAGGGCGGCAAGTTTCCCGCACAAGGCTGGCAGATGCAGAACGGCGAGCTGGTCGTCAGCGGTAAAACCGGCGGCGACATCTCCACGGAGGAAACGTTTGGCGCCTTCGAATTGCAGCTCGAATTCAAGCTCACACCGGGCGCCAACAGCGGCATCATGTATTACGTCGACGACGTCGGCGGCATCACACTGGAATATCAATTACTCGACGACGAGAGACATCCGGACGCGAAGAAGGGCGTCGACGGCAATCGCACGCTGGCGTCTCTGTACGACATCCAACCACGCAACACGTTGATGAGCGGCCTCGGCATCGCACCTAAGATCGGCGAATGGCAGCACGCGCGCCTCGTCTCACGCGCCGATGGCAAGGTTGAGCACTGGCTGAACGGTGTCAAAGTGCTCGAATACACGCGCGGCTCGGAAGATTTTCGTCGACGCGTCGCGGCGAGCAAATTCAAAGACATTCCCAATTTCGGTGAAGTGCCGCGCGGCCGAATCCTGCTGCAGGATCATGGCGACGAAGTGCACTTCCGCAGCGTGAAGGTGCGAACCCTCTGAGCGTTGGCACCTCCCTCCTTGCACTGAACCCGCGGAGTGAGCATATTGGCCAGGCCACTTGGGCTGCGAGGTACCCGTAGTCCAAGTCCAAGAATGTGAACCAACGCACGGGGGCAGGCGCATGAGCAGTACGGATCGACGCACTTTCTTGACGACCGCGGGCATGGCCGGAATGTTCTCCGCCATGTCGCCGGTCGCGCTGGGTCAAGCAGCCTCCGGCACAGTCACACCGGAGAAAGCGAAGAGCCCCGCTCTCGAACCGCCCAAACATTCCATTCGCTTCAGCGTCATAGGGCTCGACCACGAGCATATCTATGGCATGACGGCGGCCGTACAACGCGGCGGCGGCAAGCTCGTATCCGTCTATGCTGGCGATGAGAAGCAGGTCGCTGCCTTTCGCAGTCGCTTCGGCGAAGTGAAGCTCGCGCGCAGCGAGAATGAGATCCTCGACGACAAGTCCATCCAACTGGTTCTCTCCGCCGGCATTCCAGACTTGCGAGCGCCACTGGGCATAAGAGTCATGCGCGCCGGCAAGGACTATCTATCCGACAAGCCGGGCATCGTCACACTCGAACAGCTCGCGGACGTGCGTAAAGCGGTGCAGGAGACCGCGCGTAAATTCGCCATCATGTATTCGGAACGCCTCGAAGTGCGTTCCGCTGTTTACGCGGGCGAACTCATTCGGCAAGGCGCGATCGGCCGCGTGATACAGACTGTGAACCTCGCTCCACACCGCACTCGGCCAGACTCGCGTCCTGCCTGGTTCTTCGAGAAATCACGCTTCGGCGGCATCCTTACCGACATCGGCTCGCACCAGGCCGATCAGTTTCTTTACTACACCAACAGCACCAAGGCGCAGGTGGTGGCCTCGCAGACCGGCAACCTCGCCCACCCAAACTATCCGCGATTCGAAGACTTCGGCGACATGGTCATCGCAGGCAACGGCGGCACCGGTTACATCCGTGTTGACTGGTTCACGCCGGACGGATTGAGCACCTGGGGCGATGGCCGCCTGTTCGTTCTAGGCACCGAGGGCTACATCGAACTGCGCAAGTACGTCAATGTCGCGTCCCAGATGGCCGGTGGCGATCATCTGTACATCGTCGACAAGAAGCAGGCCCGTTACATAGATTGCAAGGAAGTGGCGCTGCCATTCGGTCCGCAGTTCGTCGCCGATGTGGTGGAGCGCACCCACAAGTCGCAGGACCAGGAGCAGGCACTGCTCGCCGCCGAACTGGTGTTGACGGCACAAAAGAACGCGACCCGCCCGGTGCTTGCCTAGTCAACCGCGCCCCACCCTTCGGCCATTCTGAATTGGCTAGGCCGAACCCTCGGGGTTGACAGGCCAAATTAATTCCATGACACTTTTGTGGTCAGGCCAATCTCCATGCAGTGTGGCAAGGATTCGGGGGGGACATGGATAAGCTGAAACGAGTCAACTCGCTCGGCAGCGGGATTTTCGCGTTGTGCTTGGGCGCCGGCGGAGCCTGCGCGCAGGAGGTTCCCGCCTCCGCGGACAGCAAGCCCGAAGAAGTCATCGTCACGGGCTATCGCGGCAGCCTGGAAGTTTCGCTGGACGCCAAGCGCGACTCGGTCAACTTCACCGATTCCATCTCCGCCGAGGACGTCGGCAAGCTGCCGGATAACAATCTGGCGGAAGCGTTACAGCGTGTCCCCGGAGTACAGATCTCACGCACCAACGGTGAAGGCCAACAAATATCGCTGCGTGGCATGGGCCCGAGTTTCGCGCGCGTATTGCTGGATGGCATGCCTATCTCCGCCGCCTCCGAGGGCAGCGTCGACCAGCAAGCCGCCAACCGCGAATTCGATTTCGACCTGCTGCCATCCGAGATTTTCAGCATGCTGCAAGTCTCGAAGACGCCGCAAGCCAGCGTCGTCGAAGGCGGCTTGTCTGGCACGGTCGACCTGCGCACTCCTCGCCCGTTCGATTACGACGGTTTCAAAGCCAGCTACCAGGCGCAGGCCGCTTACTCTTCCTCGTCCGAAGAAGTCGATCCGCGCGGCAGCTTTCTGATCAGCAACAATTGGGACGGCAAGTTCGGCGCGCTGCTCAGCGTCTCCATGTCCGAACGTACTTTTCGCACTGACGGCTGGACTTCGCAGGGTTGGACCTCGGGCCGCATTCCAAACAATGCGCCGCTGCCAGGTTACTCGGGCGGCTTCGATTGGAATCTGCCCAGCGTCAATACGAATCCGGCCAATCAAGCACCAGGCTTCGTCAACGAATCCGGCCTCAGCAATGCAGCGCTGGCCAATGCGCAACTGCCGCGCCTGGGTCGACCCGAAGTGCAAGTCGGCAGCAGGGATCGGATTGGCGGCACGCTGGCATTGCAATGGGCGCCCAGCGATACGCTGCTCTTCAATCTCGATGTGATCTACGCCAAGCTGGAAGCGGACTTCGATCGCTACACCAACAACCTGCTGGTGCGAAACACCACGCCGGCCACCGCCGGTCCCACGGGCTTCGGCTACATCACGCCGAGCAATTTCTCTGTCGATGGCAACAACACGCTGTCGCGAGGCACTTTGCTCAACGCGAAATTCTGGTCGGAGAACCGGCTGTTCGAACAGGAGTCGGATTTCCTGCACTTCGGTCTCGGTGGCAACTGGCAGATCACGGATGGCATCAACCTCGACGTGAAAGCATCCAAGGCGGAATCGGATTTCCGCTGGCGCATGACCACCTATTTGTACCTGTCACGCCCTGGCCAGGTGGATATCAACGTCAACGGCGGCATTCCCATCGTCACGCCGCAGCTTGATCTCGCCGATGTAAACAACTGGCAGTTCGACACGATGCGCGTCCAGCCGCGGACGCGCGACGATGAAAATGAAAACCTCGCGTTCAATCTCACCTTCGGCGACAACGAACGCAACATCCGGGTCGGTGCGCTGGCCAATACATATTCCCGCGAACGGCTCACCTACTCCTCGTCCGTCGGCGTCACACAAGGCGCGGCGTTGCGCCCATTCGGCTACACCGGCAGCGCCAACCTCAATGAATTCGACATCAAGAACTTCAGCAGGGTGGTGCCCGTCAACTATGGCGAGCATTTCGACGATCCCGCCGGTTACAAGCGCTGGATCGTGACCGACCTCGATGCATTCAGCTCGATGCTGGATCCGAACGCGCTCGACGCCAATGCGAACCTGGACTTCCAGAACTCCGGCAGCTTCGAGGAAGACAATTTGTCGGCGTATGTCGAAGCGAACGCCGCGCTCGAGCTATGGGGTCGCACCTTGCGCGTCAACGCCGGCCTACGCTACGTCAAGACCGAGCACGAAATGGTCGGCTTCGTTCGCACGCCCGCGACGCCGCCGGCCGCGGGTAACTTGTTCGGACTGCGCAAGGAAGATTTCGGACGCCGCACTATCGAAGGCGAATACTCGGAGACGCTGCCGTCGTTGAACCTGGCGTATAACGTCAGCAACGACCTGGTCGCGCGGTTCTCCGTCTCCCAGGCATTGACCCGCCCGAATCCAGCGGACCTTCAACCGTTCACGGCGATCAGCACTTCAGGCGTCGTCTCGCAAGGCAATCCCGATCTCGATCCGTACCTTGCGGACCAGCTGGATGGCGGCGTGGAATGGTATTTCGCGGAAGGCGCCGTGCTCGGCGGCAACCTCTTCTACAAAGAGATCACCGGCTTCGTGACGCGACGGAACGTGCCGCAGCCGTTTCGTAACGCCGGCATTGCACTCGACACCATCACCGACCCGACGATTCTCGCCCTGCTGCCGAATGGGCTCGACACCGTCCTGCTGTTCAATACGCCGGTGAACATCGAGGCCACGACCTACCTGAAGGGCGCAGAGCTGCTGTATCAGCAGCGGCTCGACGGATTGCTTCCCGGCCTGGGCATGACAGTGAACTACACGCGCCTGGATTCGGGTAGCCAGGTGATTCTCGGGCTCGCCGAGAACAACTACAACGCGGTTGCCTACTACGAGCGGGATCGCTACGCAGTGCGCCTGTCTTACAACTATCGTGACGATTACGTCGAGTGCGTCGTGAACTGCGGTTCCACTTCGCCGCAGACAGGCTTCCGTCGCGAGGCGGGCTATCTCGACCTGTCCAGCAGCGTGAACTTCGAAGCGCTGGGCCAGCAGTTGACATTGAGCCTGGAGGCGCTGAATCTCACCGACGAAGAAGAGTATTCGTTCTACGGCTTCGAGAATCGCACCAACACGCTGAACAAACCCGGACGCCAGTACATCCTCGGCCTTCGCGGCCAGTTCTAGGACACCGTTCATGAAAGACGATCGCAGCTGGTCTATCTCCCGCCGCGCCTTCGGCGGAACACTGCTCGGAGCTGCGCTGCCGCTGATCCTGCCGAGTCGCCTGTTCGGTGCGAACGCGCCCAGCAATCGCATTCGCGTGGGACAGATAGGCTGCGGACGCATCGCGCGCGACCACGATATGGTGGGCGTGATGAAGTCCGGCCTCGCCGATATCGTAGCGGTGTGCGACCTCGATGCCGCACGCGCCGAGGATGGAAAGAAACGCCTCGAATCGCTGTATCGAGACGCGAACGCCACCCTGCCGCCGATCAGCGTGCATCATGACTATCGCGAGATCCTGCAACGAGCCGACATCGATGCAGTGGTGATCAGCACGCCCGACCATCAGCATGCGGAACTCGCGCTCGCGTCGATTCTTGCGGGCAAGGATGTCTATCTGCAGAAACCCTTCACCATGACGGTGGCGGAAGGCATCTTGCTGCGCGATACGGTCGCACGTTCTTCTCGCATTCTGCAGGTGGGCAGCCAGCAACGTTCATGGAAACAGTTCAGGCAAGCAGCCGAAGCGGTGCGCTCCGGTCGCCTGGGACAGATTCGTCGCGTGGAAATCGGCTTGCCCATCGATCCCACCGCGCCGGACGATCCGGTGCAGCCGGTGCCCGCAGGCTTCGATTACGGACGTTGGGTCGGACCCGCGGAGTTCGCCTACTACACCGAGCAACGCGTGCACCCGCGCCAGGGTTACAGCAGGCCCGGCTGGCTGCGTAACGAATCCTTCTGTCTCGGCATGATCACCGGTTGGGGTTCGCATCACTACGACACCATGCACTGGGCGCTCGATGTGGAAACGAGCGGGCCTTCGCGTGTCGAGGGCACGGCGGATTTTCCGACCAACAAGATCTGGAACGTGCACGGCGCTTACAACGTCAAGCTGGTCTATCCCGGGGACATTCAAGTCACGGTGTCGGACAAACTTCCCAATGGCTTGAAGTTCTTCGGCGACGACGGCTGGATCTGGGTGACGCGCGACGGGCAGGCAACGGCGAGCGATCCTACTTCTCCCAGCAAGCCGCTGCCGCCGCTCGAAGCGAGCGATCCTCGCCTGCTCGATCCGAAAGGCCTGCGAGTCGAACTGCCGCGCAGCGACAGTCATCACAAGAACTGGCTGGAGAGCGTGCGTTCACGCAAGCACCCGCTCGCCCCCGCTCACATCGCTCATCGCAGCAACAGCGCCTGCATCGTGAGCTGGATCGCCATGAAGCTGCACCGGCCGTTGAACTGGGATGTGAAGACAGAACGCTTCGTCAACGATGCGGAAGCGAATGCATTGTTGTCGAGGGTCGAGCGTGCGCCGTACGGCGCGACGCGGATCGGCCGCTCTTAATATCTCCCCTCGGAATGCGCGTCCGCGATTTTGGCTATCGCGGACCCCTTCGTCGCAAGAACGATATGCAGGTAGGGCACCGCCCCAACCCTGCGTCTAAAGACATGCAGACGCGTCGATAGGCTTCCGCGACGTCTGCCAGCGAGCGCATCCGACCCGGCTGCGCAACGCATAAAACTCCGAAGCCAGCCCTCAAAGCAATCCAGCCGACCACGCCATCCATGAACCTGCGACTCCTTCCGCGACTCGTACTGATCCTCACCGCCTTGCTGGCCTTTACCGTGGCCAGCGCCAGCCAGATCAATCTCGCGACAGCGTCCATCGCCGACCTGCAAGCAGCGTTCGCCGACGGCTCGCTCACCTCCGAACAACTCGTTCGCGCCTATCTTGCTCGAATCGACGCCTACGACAAGAAAGGCCCGACCATCAATACCATGATCGCGCTCAATCCCAAGGCGCTGGCAGAAGCCAGGCAGCGCGATGCCGAGCGCAAGGCCGGCAAGATTCGCGGTCCGCTGCACGGCATTCCCGTCGTGCTCAAGGACAACTTCAATACTTTCGACATGCCCACCACCGCGGGCTCGTCGATGCTCAAGGGCAACGTACCGCCGTCCGACGCCTTCGTCGTGAAAAAGATGCGCGATGCCGGAGCGATCATCCTCGCGAAAGTAAACCTGAGCGAATTCGCCGCGGGCGGCGGCAGCGTCGGCGGAGCGAAGGATCCGGCGGTGCTCAAGGCCGGCGCGGTGCCTAACGGTTACAGCTCGATGGGCGGCCAGACACGCAACCCGCATGCTCTCGATCGTGGTCCATCAGGCTCCAGCGGCGGCACCGGTGCAGCGCTCGCAGCCGTATTCGCTCAACTCGGCACGGGCACAGACACCGCGAGTTCGGTGCGAGGCCCATCGTCGGTCAACGGCATCGTGGGATTGAAGCCCACCACGGGACTGCTTTCACGCGACGGTATCGTGCCGTTGTCCCTGTCGTTGGACACGGGCGGTCCGATGGCTCGCAGCGTTTACGATATCGCCGTGGCGCTCAACGTCATGGCCGGCATCGATCCGGCGGACCCGCTGACACGCAAGAGCGAAGGTCACATCGAAAAGGACTACACGGCTTTCCTGAAGCAGGGCGCGCTCAAAGGCGCACGCATCGGAATCGCACGCGATTTCGACGGCAAGGACGCGACCGTCGACGTCGTATTCAACGAAGCACTGGACAGCCTGCGCAAACTCGGCGCGACCACCATCGACTTCAACTATCCGCGCATGATGCTGGAAGGACGCGCCGACGCGTTCTCCACGGTGATGCAGGCGGAATTCAAAGCACAGATCGCCGACTACCTGCAGCACAACACCGGTCCGTCGTACCCCAAGACGCTGGACGATCTCGTCCGCCTCGCCAACGATCCCAAGACCAAGTATCCGAGCCCGCAGAAAGCCTTTGCGCTCAAGTACAGCGCATCGGTGGCGCTGGATCTCGATGACCCTGTCTACCTTGCCGCAAGGAACGAAGGCTTCGCGATGGTCAAAGCGTCGGTGGATGCGGTGATGAAGAAGTATCGGCTGGACGCGATCGTCTATCTCAGCAGCCCCACTGCGGCGGCTCCGATAGAACCGGCGGCCAATCCGCGCCCCGTCGATCCGACTGCTTCTGCGTTCAACATTTCCAACATGGCTGGCTATCCTGACCTGGTCGTGCCAGCAGGGATGACGGCCAGCGGCCTGCCCGTGTCGATCTCAATTCTTGGACCGGCGTTCAGCGACGGCAAGCTGCTTGGTTACGGCTACGACTTCGAGCAGGCAACTCATGCACTGCGCCTGCCTAAGAACACGCCAGTGCTCGCAAGCGACAGCGCCGGCCGGTAATTGCCGGCGGCGATTGCCGCCCCGATGACATGGCCATCACATCGCCCGGCGATGGATGACCGTCTTGGTATCGAGGAATTCGTCGAAAGCGACTTCACTCCACTCGCGACCGTTGGCGTTCATCCCGTTGAACGGCGCTTCCGCGTCTTCACCCACGCCGTTCAGAAATATCGTGCCCGCTTCGAGCCGTGCAGCGACGCGGGCAGCTCGTTCGTCGCTCGCGGATTGAACGTAGGCAACGAGGCCGCCGTTGGTGCTGTTGGCAATTGCCACAGCTTCGTCTTCGCTGCGATAACTCAAAATGCACAGCACCGGGCCGAAGATTTCTTCGCGCGCGATGGTCATGTTGCTCTCCACCCTGGTGAAGATCGTCGGCTTGACGTAGTAGCCTTTCTTCAATCCTTCCGGCCGCCCCTCGCCGCCGATGAGCACTGTCGCGCCCTCCTCCCTGCCTTCCAGGATCAGTGATTGAATGCGATTCCACTGCCGCTGGGAAGCCACCGGCCCCAGATGCACATCGGTCTGCGGATCGCCGACTCGCAACGAACCCGCCACCTGCGCCGCGATTTTTTCGGCTTCCTCGAGCCTGCCCAGCGGCACGAGCAGGTGCGCTGGAGCGTGGCATGTCTGCCCGCTGTTGAGCATCAACCGCTGGACGCACTCAGAAACAGCCTTCTCCATGTCGGCATCCTCCAGCACGATGTTGGCCGACTTGCCGCCTGGTTGCCGATGCATGCGCGTGCCGCTGCCGGCGGCGTATCTTGCCACCTCGATTCCCGCAGCTGTCGATCCGGTGAAGGACATCATCGCGACATCGCGATGCAGGCTGATCGCCGCACCCACTTCGAGTCCGGTGCCATCGACCAGGTTATAGACTCCTTTGGGCACGCCCGCTTCGTGCAGGATCTCGGCAATGATGTGCGCCGTGAAGGGCGTCACCGAGGACGGCTTGTGGACGATGGTGTTGCCGGTTGCCAGGGCCGGAGCGATCCTGGACAGGATCTGGTTGATCGGCCAATTCCAGGACGTGATCATCCCGATCGCCCCTAGCGGCTCCCGACGCACGGCTGTGCGCGATCCCTGGGGATGTTCGAACACGTAGTGTTCGAGAGTCTCGATGGCGGCACGCAGGTGCCTGAGGCCGCCTCCCGCGTGAATCTCGAATGCAAGTTTCGCTGGCGCGCCGAGTTCCTCGGTGAGTGCATCGGCAAGATCCTGCCTGCGTGCGGAATAGACACCGGCAATGCTCTGCAAGAGCCCGATCCGCTGCTTGCGCGTCGTCAGTGAGAACGTCTTGAATGCCGTGCGTGCCGCCTTCACAGCGAGGTCGACATCGGCCGCCGTTGCCAGGCTGATGCGGCCGGCCGGCGACTGCGTTGCCGGATTGACGATGTCCACCGTCGTGCCCGACAACGGTGGCGCCCATTGCCCGTTTACATAGATCTTCGTGTCATCGCGGATGACGCCAGTCCTCGTTTCGAATCGACTCATTTAATCCGGCCGGCGTCCACGTCCTTGATGAAGCGGATCAAGCCCTCGAAATAGACTTTCTGATCGTCGTACATCGCCATGTGACTGCCGTTCGGGCAGTAAAGGTAACGGCCCTTGCGGACCTGCTTCGACATCCATTCCATGTGCTTGGGATCCATGGTGTCGTAACGCGCGCCGATCATCAGCGTGGGCACGACGATCTTCGCCAGGTCGTTGTGCCGGTCCCACTCCAGGATTTTTCCGCCCGCACCCAGTTCGCTCGGGCCCTGCATCGGAACATAGATGGCGCGATTGAGATGCTTGAAGGAGCGATTCAGCGGCTCGGGCCACTGCTCCAGGGGCATGCGCAGGAAGTGTTGGGTGTAGAAATTCGGTCCGAGCAATTCCATGTAGCGTGGATTCTCGGTGTCGCCCGCGGCTTCGAGCTGCTTGATTTCCGCGAGCACCTTAGGATCGATCTGCGCGCTCAATACTTTGCGGCCGTAATCGTCGTACGCTTTACCGTCGGACATCATGTTGGAAACGATCAGGCCGGCGAGATGCTCCTGGTACTTCAGCGCATATTCCATTGCCAGCACCCCGCCCCAGGACTGGCCGAACAGATAGAAATTGCCGCGATCCAGTTTCAGCGCCTTGCGTACCTGCTCGACCTCTTCGACGAACCGGGGAATGTCCCACAACGACGGCTCTTCCGGCTGGTCGCTGTAGTACGAGCCGAGCTGGTCGTAGTAGTAGTACTCGATGCCCTGGCCCGGAAAATAACTGTCGAACACCTCGAAGTATTCGTGCGTCGCCGCCGGCCCGCCATGGAGCAGGAGCACCTTGATCCGCGCATTATTGCCGACGCGTTTGGTCCAGACGTTGAATTTGCCCTTGGGCGTATCGATGGGAATGAGTTTGACGCCACCGGCGAAAACGTCGTCGCGACCGGCATTATCGAAATAGGCATCGGGCGACGGCGGCGCCGTCTTTCCCGCAGCTTCTGCAGCCTGGAGCGGCGGCGCGCTGAAAATCAGAGTACACACCAAAGCGGCTCCGGCCAATGCCCGATAAAAACCCGTCCTCATTCCCTATCCTTTGTTCGCAGCAGCCTGTCCAACGGATTCTGCACGAAGGCGCGGCAACGCGAATGTTACGAATTGCGAATGCTCCTCACGTGCGCGACGGCGTGCCTTTGCGACTCTTAACTGGACGCTGGAGACAAACATCCATCGCATCGCGAATGGTTTGCACGAGTCGGGTGAGCGCGATCTCGTGACGTCGCGACCTGGTGCTGGCAATAGTCGCGATGTACTCCGGCCCTGGCCCCTGCCCCGGGACACATTGGCGAGCACATGGGCTATGGAATATTTCGCATCGGCGCGGGATCCGGTGTGTTCGCACACGAACCCTGGACGCTGCGGTCGACCTGTCGATTCGCCGGCATCCTCGTCGGCGTCGCTTCCAGGACGTTCATCGGCGGCCCGGCTCTCGAACTGTTCTATCGTCGTTGGATCGCGGCTGAAGTTGCACTCGTAGCGGGTGGAACCATGGCGGCGTGCTGGCTTTTCACCAGCTTGTTCTATCCCGGGATCGAAGAGCCGGCACGTCGCTGGCTAAGAGGATCGCGAACGCGACGCGACCCTGCAGCGCGGGTGAGAATCGAGGAGTGTAACGGCTACTTCAGAGTTGGCGGTCCCTGTCGATACAGATGCAAGACGACAAAGGACGCGCCCGCATGTCTGCAGCCATCAATCCATATGCTCCCCCGAAAGCGCAGGTAGGCGACGTCACCACGGCCGGCTCGGAAGCTGAAGCGGTCCGGCGGGAGCACATCAAGCACGAGACGTCGATCCGCTCGATCGGGCTGCTGTATTACTTCAGCGGTGGGATGTTCTGCATCGGCTCCGTCGTGCTGCTGGTCGCGTCTTTCAACATTTCACTGGAACTGCCGGTCGCGATCGTCTGCTCCATCTACCTCGTGCTCGGCATATTGGTGTTGTTCCTGGCACGCGGCATCAGAAATCTGCGGCCATGGGCACGCAAGACTTCGCTCGTGCTATCCGGCATCGGGTTGCTGGGATTCCCGGTGGGGACCCTGGTCAACGGCTACATCCTGTACCTGTTGCTCTCTAAGCAGGGAAAACGTATTTTCGAGGCCGACTATCCGGATATCGTCGCGGCCACGCCGGATGTGAAGTACCGCACTTCGGTGGTGGTGTGGGTGGCTGTCGCGATTCTCATTCTGGCGGTTGTGGCGGCGATCGTGATGCGGGTGGTGAAGGGGTAGTTTTCCGCGAGTTGCACTTCGTGTGCGCCAGAGCCCTCACCGGCGCGAAGACGCGCAACCTCTCCCGAAACCGGGAGAGGTTGAGAATTCAAGAATCACCGCTCGCCGTCCCAGTATCCCTTCGTCCCCGCCATATCGAAAACGGCGCTGCGCGTACGCAATGCATTGACCTCCATCTTGTTCGAGTGCGGATAGACGCACAGGTCGTTCGGATTGCGTTCGCCAATCATCAGGTAGCTGCAAGGACCCATGCCGCTGTTCATGAAGGAATGGCCCACCTTGCGGCCCGCGGGGAAACAGACATAGGCGCCGGCCCGTATTTCGTATCGCTCGTCGCCGAGCAGCAGAGTCACCTGCCCTTCGAGGATCAATGCGTGCTCCTCCTCCAGCATGTGATAGTGCAGCGGCGCGAGGCGCATGCCGGGAGCGGGCGATTCGATCAGCATGCCGACGTGATAATTCATTCCGACAGCGGCGCAAGTGAGATGTTTCGCGCGTCCGCCAAAGCGCGCGCCCTCGCTCGTGTCCTCCCATGCCACGTCATGTGAAGAGATGGGCGGCTTGGGTTTATCCAACGCCGTATCGACCGCGTCCGACGATACCTGCTTGTTCGGCAGTCCCGTGTTCTCTCCATCCCAGTAATCGCGGGTCGCGGCGAGATCGAAAATCGCGCGACGACCCAACGAACGCACCAGCACTTTCTGCGAGTCGGTATAAATCGCCACCTCGTTCGGATTGCGTTCGCCCACGATGACGTAACGGCAAGTCGAGCCGCTATTGTTTATGAGGCAATGACCGGCCCTCTGCCCGGCGGGAAAACAGACATAGTCGCCTGCCTTCATCTCATGGCTGTCAGCGCCGATGCGCACGGTGAGCACCCCTTCGAGGACGTACACATGCTCTTCTTCGAAAATGTGATAGTGCGCGGGCGAACTCTGCCTGCCGGGCTCCAGTTCTTCGATGGCGACGCCGACGCGATAGTCCTCGCCGATCGCGGCGATGGTGAGGTGCCGGTAGCGCACGCCGAAATTCGCACCCTCGAACCATTCCTGCCACGCGACATCGAGCGACACGATCACCGGTGACGGCGCATTGTTCTGTGTCGACATCTGGCACCTCCTTGATTTCGATCGCGCTCCGCCACGTCGGTAAGCTACCTGCGCGTTAACAGTTCGTCACTACCGCGACCGGGGCATCGCTTTAAGCTGGTCGTATTACGCATCAGTAATCACCGCCGCCGCAGATCACCTGCTAACAGTGCGTGTCTCTTGCAGCTATTGTACGTCGATGACCGCCAACGAAAACTCCCCGGCCGCACAGCACCCCTTGGCAGAACCGCTCGATTCCGACCGGACGCCGGTATCGCATCAACGGCGCAACGTGCTCATCGCCCTGGTCCTCATGGTCCTCGCCGGCGCGGGGGCCTGGTATTACAGCCAGGGCGCCGAGAAGGCCGGCGGTCGGGGCCGACCATCGGCAACCGTCGGCACTGCCAAAGCCGAGGTCGCGGATGTGCCGATCACGTTGAACGCCATCGGCAGCGTGCAACCCATCGTCGCGGCAACGGTTCGGGCGCAGCTGTCGGGCACGCTGTTCAGCCTCAATTTCACCGAAGGGCAGATGGTGGCCAAGGGGCAGCTGCTCGCACAGATCGACCCGCGCCCTTATCAGCTCGCATTGAGTGAAGCGCAGGCCAACCTGCAGCGCGACGAAGCGCAGCTCAACATGTCGCAGGCGGACCTGGAGCGATACCACACGCTGCTGTCGCAGGACTCGATCGCACGCCAGCAGGTCGATACGCAGGTCGCAACGGTCAAGCAGCTGGAAGGCACGGTCGCGGCGGATCGCGCCGCGGTGGGCACCGCCAAGCTGAATCTAGATTACACGGCCATCGTCGCACCGGTGGCCGGTAAAACCGGACTGCGGCAGGCGGATATCGGCAACTACCTCACGCCGGGCGATGCCACCGGCATCGTCGTCATCACCCAGACGGCGCCCATCGATGTGAGCTTCACCGTTCCGCAGAACCAGCTGCCCGCGGTACAGGAGCAGCTCGCGAGCGGCCGGAAATTATCCGTCACTGCCCTCGACCAGACCGCCGCGCATGTGCTGGCGGAAGGAGAATTCCTCACCTTCGACAACCAGATCGACGCCACCAGCGGCACCTTGCGCGCCAAAGCCCGCTTCGCCAACCAGGACGGCAAGTTGTTTCCGAATCAGTTCGTCAACGTGTCTGTGCTGGTCGATACGTTGCGCGGCGCGGTGACCGTTCCGGTGGCAAGCGTCCGTCACGGAGCCCCAGGCGATTTCGTGTTCGTGTTGCAAACCGATCAGACAGTGAAACTGCAGACCGTGCAGACCGGTGCGAGCGATGGGCGCAAAATCGTGATCGCCTCGGGCCTCGAAGCGGGACAGACCGTCATCACCGAAGGCGCCGACAGTCTCGACGACGGTTCGCGCGTCACTTTGCCGGGCGCACGCCCTGCCAATGGGGCAGCGGGCGCTTCCGGTGAACGTCCGAAGCGCAACGGCAAACGGCCCACAGACGCGAGCCCAAGCTCCGCCAGCCGGCAATGAACGAAGAGACTGCCGGCAGCGCAGCACCCGAGCCGGCGAATCCTTCGCGGCTGTTCATCCTTCGCCCCGTGGCGACCACGCTGTTCATGCTTGCGATCCTGCTCGCCGGCCTGGTGGCGTATCGCATGTTGCCGCTGTCGGCGTTGCCGGAAGTGGATTATCCGACCATCCAGGTGCGGACCTTGTACCCGGGCGCAAGTCCCGACGTGATGGCCGTGACGGTCACCGGCCCGCTCGAGCGCCAGCTCGGACAAATGGCGGGACTCAAGCGCATGTCGTCGTCATCGTCGGCCGGCGCGTCGGTGATCACGCTGCAGTTCAATCTCGAACTCACTCTCGATGTGGCGGAACAGGAAGTGCAGGCGGCGATCAACGCGGCCAGCACGCTGTTGCCTTCGGATCTTCCAGCGCCACCCATCTACGCCAAGGTCAATCCAGCAGACGCTCCGATCATCAGTCTCGGCGTCACATCGAAAACCCGCTCGCTCGCCGATGTGCAGAACCTGGTCGATCAGCGCGTCGCCAACAAGATCGCGCAGGTTCCGGGCGTGGGATTGGTGAGCCTGTCGGGCGGACAGCGACCGGCAGTTCGCATCCAGGCGAACGTGCACGCCTTGGCGTCACGCGGGCTTTCGATGGATTCGCTGCGAACTGCCATCACGGCGGCAAACGTCAACGGCGCGAAGGGCAGTTTCGACGGACCGACGCGCTCGTGGACCATCGATGCCAACGATCAATTGGCCACGGCGCAGGAATATCGCGATCTCATCATCGACTACAGCGACGCAGCGCCGGTGCGTTTATCCGATGTGGCCACCATCGTCGATTCCTCGGAGAACACGCGACTCGGCGCATGGATGAATGACACGCCGGCCATCGTGCTGGATGTACAACGACAACCGGGCGCCAACGTGATCGGCACCGTCGATGCGATCCTTGCCGCCTTGCCGACGCTCGAACTGCAACTGCCCGCCGACGTCCACATGACGTTGCTCACTGATCGCACGGCGGGCATTCGTTCGTCGCTCGCGGACGTGCAGTTCGAACTGGTGCTGGCAGTGCTGCTCGTAACGCTCGTCGTGTTCCTGTTTCTCGGCAGTCCCCGCGCCACCGTGGTGGCCAGCATTGCCGTGCCCTTATCACTGGTCGGCAGTTTCGCGGCCATGTACGCGCTGGGCTTCAGTCTCAACAATCTATCTTTGATGGCGCTGACCATCGCTTCGGGCTTCGTCGTCGACGATGCCATCGTGGTGATCGAGAACATCAGCCGTCACCTGGAAGAAGGCAGCACGCCGCTGGCCGCAGCGTTGCGTGGCTCGCGTGAGATCGGCTTCACCATCATCTCGCTCACGGTCAGCCTGGTGGCCGTGCTCATACCGCTGCTGTTCATGGGCGACGTGGTCGGCCGGCTGTTTCGCGAATTCGCGGTGACGCTGGCTGTAACCATCCTGATCTCCGCCGTCGTCGCACTGACGCTCGTGCCGATGCTCGCGTCGCGCTGGTTGAAGGCAGAGCGGGAAATGCGCAAGCCGAAACTGGTCGAACGCAGTCTCGCGTGGTTCGAGCGCCTCACTGTCAGCTATGGCCGGCGACTGGACTGGGTGCTCGAACGCCAGGGTGCGGCGTTGCTCGTCTTCTTCGGCACGATGGTGTTGACTGGGCTGCTGTTCGTGTTGATCCCGAAGGGCCTGTTTCCGCAGCAGGACACCGGGCAGCTGCGTGCCACTGTGGTCGCGGGCCAGGACGTTTCTTACCAGCGCATGGCCGCGATCCAGACCAGCGTCGCCGATGTCATCCTCGAAGATCCCGAGGTGGCCAGCCTGAGTTCCAACGTCGGTGTCGATGGCCAGAACGCGACGCTCAACCAAGCTCGCATGCTGATCAACCTCAAGGACGGCGACGACCGCGGCAGCCAGGAAGACCTGATCCTGCGCCTGCAGGACAAGGTGCATCGGATGTCGGGCGTCACTGTCTATCTGCAGCCGGTGCAGGATCTCACCATCGATACGGAGACCGGCCCGAACACCTACCGCTTCGCCCTGCAGGGAGCCGATGCGGCCGACATCTCGACATGGGCACGCCAGCTCACGGAGGCGCTGCACGATCTCGACTCGATCCGCAACGTGACCTCCGACGTGCTGGAACAGGGCAAGGCAGTCGAAGTAGACGTCAATCGCGACGCTGCCGCGCGCTTGGGCATCAGCACCGCAACCATCGACAGCGCTCTGTACAACGCGTTTGGCCAACGCATCGTCTCCACTATTTTCACGCAGGCCAACCAGTATCGCGTCATTCTGGAAAGTCAGCCCGGCGTGTTGACGACCCCGCAGTCGCTCGGCGAAATCCAGGTACCGGCCAGCAGCGGCACGTTGGTGCGGTTAGATGCCGTCGCGGAATTCCGGCTTCGAGACGCATCGTTACTGGTCGCGCGAGTGGCGCAGTTTCCATCTGCCACGATCGGCTTCGATCTCGCCCCAGGTGTTTCACTCGGCGCAGCCGTCGACGACATCACGGCAGTCGAGCGCAAGATCGGCGTGCCCGGTTCCATCACGACGCAGTTTCTCGGCGCTGCTGACGCCTTTCGCGCCTCGCTAGCCAACGAGTTCTATTTAATCCTCGCTGCCATTGTCGTGGTCTACATCGTGCTTGGCGTGCTGTATGAGAGCTTCGTTCATCCGTTGACCATCCTGTCGACACTGCCCTCCGCCGGCGTAGGCGCCCTGCTCGCCTTGATGCTTACCGGCAATGACCTGGGCGTCATCGGCATCATCGGCATCGTGCTGCTCATCGGCATCGTCAAGAAGAACGCCATCATGATGATCGACTTCACCATCGAGGCGCAGCGGGTCGAGGGCAAGGATGCGATCGCGGCGATTCGCGAAGCGGCGCAACTGCGGTTCCGCCCCATCATGATGACGACGTTCGCCGCGTTGTTCGCCGCGATCCCGCTTATTTTCGGCACCGGCATGGGTGCGGAGTTGCGACGGCCGCTCGGCATCGCCATCGCGGGTGGGTTGATCCTCAGCCAGGCGCTGACGCTGTTCACTACGCCGGTCGTGTTCCTGGCATTCGAACGACTCGCTGCACGCTTCGGTCGCGGCAAGGCGCAAACCGATCCGGCACTGGCGAGGCAAACGCCGTGAACCTGTCGGGCCCATTCATTCGCAGGCCGGTGGGAACATCGCTGCTGACCATCGGCATCGCACTGACCGGCATCGCCGCTTTCTTTGCGCTGCCCGTCGCACCGCTGCCGCAAGTCGATTTCCCTACGGTCAACGTTCAGGCGGCGCTGCCGGGAGCAAGTCCTTCGACGATGGCGTCGAGCGTCGCCGCGCCGTTGGAACGGCGATTGGGCGTGATCGCAGGCGTCACGGAAATGACTTCGCAATCGGGCGTCGGATCGACACGCGTGACATTGCAATTCGACTTGAGCCGAGACATCGACGGCGCCGCACGCGATGTGCAGGCTGCAATCAATGCAGCGCGTGCCGACTTGCCGGCGACCTTGCGAACCAATCCGACTTATCGCAAGGCCAACCCGGCCGACGCGCCTATCCTGATCATCGCGCTGACATCCGAGACGCGTTCGCCCGCGGCAATCTACGATGCCGTATCGAACGTGATCCAGCAGCGCTTGCTGCAAGTCGAAGGTGTCGGCGACGTCGAACTCGGCGGCGCGGCCTTGCCAGCGGTTCGCATCGATCTCAATCCACTGGCGCTCGCGCGCTATGGCATACCGCTCGAAGATGTTCGCAGCGCCGTGTCCTCGACGACAGCGAACCGGCCTCGTGGCGTCATCGAAGGCAAGGACCTGGCATGGCAGATCTACAGCAACGCGCCCGGCCAGCACGCAGTCGACTTTCGCGACATCTTGCTGGGATGGCGCGATGGCGCTGCGGTTCGCTTGTCGGACGTAGCCGAGGTGTACGACGGTCCCGAAGACGTTCGCACAATGGGCCTGTTCAACGGCGCACGCGCGGTCACGGTCGTCATCAGCCGCCAACCAGGCGCCAACATCGTTGCAACCGTAGATGCTCTGCGTGCGCAACTGCCTTCGTTACAGGAAGTCCTGCCCGCCGACATCCACATGCAGATCGCGTCCGATCGCACGACAACCATCCGCGCTTCGCTGCGTGAGATCGAAGTGACGCTGGTCATCGCCACCCTGCTGGTAGTGCTCGTCGCCAGCGTGTTCCTGCATTCGTTGCGAGCCACCATCGTGCCGGCAGTCGCCGTTGTGGTCTCCCTGCTCGGCACACTGGGCGTGATGTATGCGCTCGGTTTCTCGCTGAACAACCTGTCGCTCATGGCGCTGACCGTCGCCACCGGCTTCGTCGTCGATGACGCCATCGTGGTACTCGAGAATATCTCGCGCCACATCGAACAGGGCATGAATCCGAGACAAGCGGCACTACTCGGCGCTCGCGAAGTGGGCTTCACCGTCGTGTCTATTTCCGTAAGCCTGGTGGCCGTGTTCATTCCGCTGCTGTTCATGGGTGGCATCGTCGGCCGCCTGTTTCGCGAGTTCGCCATCACCATGTCGATCGCCGTGCTCATCAGCCTCGTGATTTCGTTGACGACCACGCCGATGCTCACGTCGCTGCTGTTGAAGCACCGGCCCGCGCCGAACCGGTTCGCAGTCGTCGCCGAAGCCGCTTTTGCCAGGCTGCATGGACGTTACGCACGCAGTCTCGATTGGGCGCTGGCGAATCGGGCCACTGTATTGGTGGCACTGGCATGCACTGTCGCGCTGAACGTGTTCCTGATGACCATCGCGCCGAAAGGATTCTTCCCCGAGCAGGACACGGGCTCCCTGCAGGGTGGCATGCGCGCCGACCAGAGCATCTCGTTTCAGCAGATGCAGACCAAGATCACGCAGGTGGTGCGCATCATTCGCAGCGATCCGGATGTGAACACCGTCGTTGCATTCACCGGCGGCGCGCGAGCCGGCGGCGGCTTCATGTTCGTGACGCTCAAACCTCGCGATCAACGAGCATCGAGCCGGGAGATCATCGCACGCCTGCGACCCAAACTCGCAGGTATGACCGGCCTGAGCGTGTTCCTCAATCCGGTGCAGGACATGCAGATCGGCGGTCGCGGTTCGAACAGCACTTATCAATTCACGCTCAAGGCCGACGATGTCGAGACGTTGCAAAGCGCGGGCGCGAAACTCGTCACCCTGCTCAAACAGGAGCCGCAACTGGTGGACGTGGACATCGATCAGCAACAAGGCGGCGCCGAGGTGAACATCGTCATCGATCGGGACGAGGCGGCGCGACTGGGGATCCCCACGCAAGCTGTGGATGCCGCGTTGTACGATGCATTCGGACAACGCCAGATCGCGACCATCTATTCCGGGCTCAATCAATATCACGTGGTGATGGGCGTCGCACCGGCTTATACCGGCTCACCCGAATCGCTGAAGCATGTCTATGTCCCATTGACGGCGACCGCCGTGGGCGCCGTGGCTACAGGATCAACGCCCGTGTCAGCGACCGGATCGGCGCGCGATGCTTCATCGGGCACTGCCCTCAGCGTAACGCCGCAAGCGACAATACCGCTATCTACAATCGCTCACTGGAGCACAGGCTCTACAGCCGCGCAGGTCAATCATCAGGATGCACAACCGTCCGCGACGATCTCGTTCAATACGGCGAACGGGGTTTCGCTTGGCACCGCAACTAATCGCATCGTCGAGGTGCTTCACTCTGCCGGCTTTCCATCGACGGTGTCGGGAAGTTTCGCTGGCACCGCACGCGTGTTCGCACAATCCACTGCGTCCATGCCGATGCTGATCCTCGCGGCCATCCTGGTCATCTATATCGTGCTGGGCATGCTGTATGAAAGCGCTATTCATCCGCTGACGGTGCTCTCGACACTGCCGTCGGCAGGTGTAGGCGCAATGCTCGCGTTGCTGTTCACGAAATCCAGTTTCGACCTCATCGCGCTGATCGGCGTGATCCTGCTGGTGGGCGTGGTGAAAAAGAACGCCATCATGATCATCGATTTCGCCCTGGAGGCCGAGCGCTCGCGTGGGTTGACGCCGCTCGCAGCAATCCGCGAAGCATCGCTGCTGCGCTTCCGTCCCATCCTGATGACGACATTGGCCGCTGGACTGGGCGCACTGCCGCTCGCGATCGGCTTCGGCGACGGCGCCGAGTTGCGTCGTCCGCTCGGTCTCACGATCGTCGGCGGCTTGATCGCGAGCCAGTTCCTCACATTGCTCACGACACCTGTGGTGTACCTCGCGCTGGATCGCTTCCGCAAGCGCCATCCGCATGCAAGCGAACTCGGACGACATGATGAACCTGCAACGAGACCGGTATGAAACGTAACGTTGCCGCCCTGCTCTGCTGCTCGTTGCTATCTGCGTGCAATCTTGCGCCCGTCTATGCGCCGGCAAAGATGACCATTCCGGAATCGTTCCGCGAAGAGCCGGGCTGGCGCGTAGCCATGCCGGCGGACGACGTCGCTCGGGGCGAATGGTGGAAGCTGTTCGACGACACGGTGCTAGACGATCTGCAACAGCGACTGACGATCTCCAATCAGACACTGGCCGCGGCGAAAGCAGCTTACGACCAGGCTCGTGCGTTGGTACGCGAACAACGTGCCTCTTTGCTGCCGGTAGTGAGTCTGTCCGGCAGCGGTTCGAAAGTCGGCTCGTTCGGCAGCGGCAATCCCAACGTCGGCAATAACGGCTCGGTGAGCACCTCGGGCAGCGAACGCTATTCGGTCACCATCGGCGGCAGTTGGGAGCCCGACCTGTGGGGCAGGATCAGCAATGCCGTTCGCCAATCCGGCGCGCTTGCCGAAGCCAGCGCCGCAGATCTCGCCAATGCAACCTTGTCGGCACAAGGCGAACTGGCGCTCGACTATGTGCAACTTCGCAGTCTCGAAGCACAACAGAAGGTTCTCGACGCCACCATCGCCGCCTATGACCGCGCTCTCACGATCACGCAGAATCGCTACAACGCCGGTGTCGTCGCGCGCTCCGATGTGTTGCAGGCAGAGACGGCGTTGCGTAACGCACGCGCGGACATCGCCGACCTCGGCCGGCAACGCGCAGTGTTCGAGCATGCGATCGCGGTACTCGTCGGTGAGAATCCATCAGGCTTCACCTTGCCGCCGAACGAATGGCGCCGAGTCGTTCCCGACGTTCCTGCAGTGCTTCCCGCTTCGTTGCTCGAACGTCGGCCCGACATCGCGAGCGCCGAGCGTCGCGTAGCTGCAGCCAACGCCTTCATCGGCGTCGAGCGTGCTGCGTATTTCCCTACCATCGACCTAAGCGCCGACGCCGGCTACAGCGCCAGCAACCGCAACACCTTGTTTGATTCCGCCAGCAGCGTCTGGTCGCTCGGCCTGAACGGCGCCCTCACCCTTCTCGACTTCGGCGCTCGCTCCGCTCGTGTCGATGCAGCTCGTGCCTCATATGAACAGACGGTGGCGGAATACAGGCAAACAGTACTGCTCGCCTTCGCACAGATCGAAGATCAACTCGCCGCCACTCGCGTGCTGCGAATCGTTGCGGACGAGCGTGAAGCAGCGGCCGTCGCTGCGAATCGTGCGGAAGAAATCGCTCGCAACCAATACATCGCCGGGGAAACAGGCTACGCCGAAGTCATCGTCGCCCAAACCTCCGCCCTGTCCGCTCGTCAAGCTCAGATCCAAGCCGTCGTCGACCGTCAAGCGGCGTCGATCTCGCTCATTCAGGCGCTCGGAGGGCATTGGGAGGATCGATGATGCTGACTAAGACAAGGAGGATTGACGGTCGCTAGTCGATAGTGGGAGCGTTTCGCTGCTCGACAACCGGGTTCACCCGACATCGGTGAGGTGGGCGCGAAAGTGTGCAGGGTCAAATTGCATCAAGCCTTTGCGATGTTCCTGCACTCCGCAGCAAAGCAGCCATGTGAAGACCATAGTGGGCGTAGAGGCTGCCTTCTTCCTCACCGGGGATGAGTTCAACTTTGCCGCCAAGAAGCGCGCGCACGATGGGGCGAGCTTTCGCTGCCGCGCGTAGATCGCCTTCCAGTCCCGCTGCGATCTGCTGGCCGTAGTACTCGGCGGCTTTGGGGAGCAAAGAGATAATCTTTGCGCCGTCGCTGGCGGTGATCCGACCGGTGGCGCTAGTGAGTTCACGACGCTTCGCCTCAATGCGTTCAATGATCGACTGCAACTCGTCGGCAGTCATGTCCGGGTCGCCCGCCTTCAACCTTTCGCGCAGCCGTTCGAGTCGAGCATCAAGGGCAGCGATCTCTTGCGGCATCGTCTCAGCTCGCTGCGCGCTGACCTTCATGCGTTCGGCGTAACCCGTGTGCATCTCTGCCACCATCCGCTTGCATCGATCCGGGGACAGCAGATCAGCCCGAATCGGGCCAAGGATTGTGCGTTCGACGGAATCTCTTCGAACTCGAATGCGATTCGAACACGCGCCGCCGTTCCAGTGTCCACTACAGGCATAACTTCGAGCATCGGCGATGACATAGTTCGCGCTGCAAGTCCCGCACACGAGAACACCGCTCAATAGGTACTTGGCGTTGCCGCCGGTCTTCAGGCGCTCATCGCTGTTGGCGGACCGTCGTGTTCGCGTTTGCGCCCGCCGCAACCCGCTTTGTCGCTACACACTTCTGCATCCCGTAACGAGACCGAGGTCATGGGACCGTCGCGGCGCTCTGTTACAATGCGCATCCCGCTCGAAGTGCAACCACGGAAGAGGACGGATGAGACGGATTCGACATCTTGCAGGGATGCTCGCGATGGCGATGGGCTGCGCCATCACTGGCACGGCAACGGCAGGCATCAACAGCTGGAGTATGCGGGAGGGACCGTTCGGCGGCGTGAGCTGGCTGCAATTCAGCAGCTCGAACATCGTCTATGCAGGCACCAGCTATGGCATCTACCGCTCCGACGATGGCGGCGCCACCTGGTCGCTACGCGCCGAGGACTTCGTTCCATCCGGCCTGACCGCGATGGCGGTAGATCCCAGCAATCCGAACAGGATTCTCGCCGCCGCGTCGCTCCTAGGAGACCAGCGATCGGAGGATGGTGGCCTGACCTTCTCGGGCAGGACCGAACTGCCGCCCATCGTCACACCTTCCACATTCAAATTCGACATTCGCGAAATCATCGTGTCTCGAGACGGCCGGCATATCTGCTACAACCAGTCCGCCGTCCCCCTGTTCTCGTGCAGTCACGATGATGCTGGGACGGGCGGGCACTCGGTTCCCCCTGGAGGAGGCCTGGGCCGCATCATGTTCGATCCGGTCAATCCGATGACCATGTATTGGGCAGGTGGATTCTCTTCGCAGTTGGGCAAGAGCATCGACGGCGCCGCCTCGTGGACCACATTGACCAGGCCGCCGACCGCCGAGATCTACACCGGCGAGATCCTGCCGGGTACTCCCACGACGCTCTTCGTGTCGACGAAAGAAGGTATCTACGTCACCACGGACGACGGCGCGAACTGGACCTTGTCGCTGCCGTTGCCATTGCAGTCCCGCGCTGTGCTGGTGGCAGATCCCAATCGCGCCGGTGAAGTGCTCGCTGTAACCCCGGATCGGGCGGTCTATGTCTATTCGGCTGGCTCCTGGGCGCAGCTCAGGGCCGCTTCCAACCTCGATCGTATCTTCTTGGTAGCGATCGCCCCGGGAAATTCGCAGCGGCTGCTCGCGCTCACCACTAGAGGCATCGATGCCTCGAACGATCGTGGCGTCACCTGGGCCGCGTCCGACAATGGAATCTCCGCCACGAGCCCGATCGTGCTGAGCGTCGCTGCCGCAGGACGAGTGTTTGCAGCGGGTAACACGCATATCTTCTACCAGGCGTCCGCTCAGGACGCATGGAACAGCATTCACCTGCCCGTCGGCGTAAATTCACTGCTGATGGCGATGGCAGTTCATCCCACGGATCCGAACACTCTCCTGGTCGCTGGCAATGGCGGAAACTATTTCCGCACCACCGATGGGGGTGCGACCTGGACGCCCGGACCGACGCAAGTGCCGGCTCTGCAGCCACAGGCGATTGCGTTCGACCCGGTCGATCCGTCCGTGGTCTATATGTCGGGATTCGATCTCGTGAATGTGGGATCGTGGGGTGAAGTAGGCCATATTTTTCGCAGCACGGATGCCGGGACATCGTTCGCCGAAGTCCTGAGGACGCCGATCTCGCTGTCGGCGGCGCAGATCGTCGTGGATCCGCTGGAGCATAGTCGGGTGTATGTCCTCGGTCCGTACGAGCAAGGTTCGCCGAAGGCCCCAAACCTGTTTCGGACCTTGAACGGCGGCGCGACCTGGATCGCTCTCGGAGGGGCCCCGGTCGGCGGGCGCAGCGAAGTCGCCGTCGATCCGACAAAACCGGGTCGGATCTATGCTCGGGCTGCAGCAGGCCTGCTGCAGATCAGCCTCGACAGTGGTGACACCTGGAGCGATGTGCCCGCGACCAGCGACATCAGCAAGTTCGTGGTGGATCCCGCCGTGGGTACGATCTATGCGATCAGGCAGGTTAGGACACCGAACGGGAATCTTTCCAGTACCCCGATCGTCCGCTCCGTCGATCAGGGGCAGACCTGGGAATCGCTGCCGATACCGATCAAGCAACCGTCCAACTGGGACCCCGGCACGTTGCTGTTGAGTCCAACTCAACCTGGAGTGCTGCTCGTGGGTGCCTCGTCCCGCGGCGTGACCAGCTTTCAGTTCGCACCGGACCTGCAGGTCACGATCACCGGCCACTCCGGCTCCCGTGTGGTCAACGAGGCTGCTGGGTTCGACGTCAACGTGACGAATTCAGGTCCGTATGCGGCCAATGCTGCGAAGCTGGCTGTGACCCTGCCGGCGGCGATGCAGAGCGTCTCCGCGACGTCGAACGCGGGTACCTGCTCAATTGTAGCGCGCAGCCTCCAGTGCCAGACCGTGTTCCTGAAAACGAACACGCAGATGACAGTTCATGTCGCCTACATGAGCTCGACCCTTGGCGATCTGCCGGTACACGCAACCGCTTCCGCTTACGAGACGGACAGCGTCACGGCGAACAATTCTGCTGAGGCGTCGGCGAGTATCGTCAACAAAAAGAAAGGCGGCGGCGGCGGCGCCGAACTCTTGCTCCTTGCGGTACTGGGCACCGCAGCCGCGTCGCGACGAGTCCTTCAATCGATGCGCCCGAACTGAGTTGACGCGCGCCCGGCCGTGCCGGATCGCCGGGCACCCGCCAAAACTATCGCCCCGCGGCCGCCGGCCCGGTATCATGCCGGACATGCGCTGCGCCCGTAGCTCAGCTGGATAGAGTGTCGGCCTCCGAAGCGGAAGGTCACTGGTTCGACTGCAGTCGGGCCTGCAGCCGTTTCTTGCGGCATCGTCTCGACTCTTTGCGCATTGGCCCTTTGCCGCTCGGAATACGCCGTGTGCATGTCCTGCACCATCTGCTTGCATCGCTCAGACGAAAGTAGATCAGCTCGAATCGGACCGAGCAGCGTGCGCTCGATCGAGTCCCGGCGTACGCGAATGCGATTCGAGCACGCACCGCCATTCCAATGACCACTGCAGGCATAGCTGCGAGCATCGGCGATGACATAGTTCGCGCCGCATACTTTGCAGACGAGCACGCCGCTCAATAGATGATTTGCTTTGCCGCCGGTCTTCGGTCGTTCATCACTGTTGGCGGATCGCTGTGTCCTCTTCTGTGCTCTTTCGAAGAGTTCATCGCTGACGATAAACCTCCTCGTCCTGGCGTGTGATCCATTCCGACTTGGGTCGCGCTCGCCGGGTGACTTTCTCCGTGTCCGGATTGCGAACGAACTTCGACGCGTTCCAGCGAACGAATCCTGTGTACAGCGGATTTTTAAGGATCACGCGCACTGCCGAACCCATCCAGCCGGGGCAACGGCGCTTTTTCTTCTTCCATGCTAAACCTGGGTACGAGACGGCTCGACCATTCAACCCACGCGCGATGGCAAGGCAGGATGCGCCCTCTACGAAGCGGTTGAAAATCTCTCTGACAACTTCGGCCTGCGCTTCGTCGATCTCCAACTTGGTGGCAATCCGTAGCGGCTGGCCGTACTGATCCTTGTCAGTGGGATGAAGGATCGGCCGCAGTCGGTAGCCAAACGCTCGGCCACCAGTCCAATGGTGCTTGATTGCCACGCCGGTCAAACCACGATGCACTCGCTCGCGGAGGTCATCAATGAAAATCTCATTCATCAGTTCCTTGAAGCCACGATGCACTTTCCGCGCTTTGCTATTTGAATCGTAATCGTCGCTGGTCGAGAGCAATCTACCAATCACAGGGGAGCGTTTGCATGTGGTTCTGGCGGACAGGACTGGCGGTATGAAGGAGGTCTCGTGGGACATCATCCGATCCTCTGCGGATTCAGTTCCCCAGCTGCAACTCGTGGCCGAGGGAAAGGCGGCAATAAGACTGCCGAACTACCTGATGCCAATTAGGCGCGCTTGGGGCTTGCCGGATCCAAGCGACCTTGCGTAGAACACGATGAACCAGCAAGTCTGCTCACCTCACGCATACCCTCATCTGAGCTACAGGAACAGCGTGCACCCCTCCACGTTATTGATTTGCTTTGAACTGTCACTTCCGGAACACCTGAGCCAGTAGTATCACTTCCCATGCTGCTCACGACAGTTGAAGCGCGAAGTACGGCCATGCCATGAGCGATGACACAAGCGATCCTCCCGATTTAGCTGCCGAAGACGTATGGGTCAGCGAACGTCGCCTTGAGGCGATCGACTACTTGCGTCGTCAGGGAGTCAAGCACGGGGCACTTCATGACTGGCCCGCGTGGCACATATACCCGTACGTGTCGGTGTGGGCGATCGAAAGCGGGACGGCACCCGGCTGGGTCTGTTGGTGGGCAATCTGTGGCGACTGCCCTACCGACCACGTGACATGTACCGGCGACCGCACGCCGCGTTCAGCAATTGAGATGATCGCCGAGCGCTGGCGCGAGGCGGCAGCGCTTCTCAAGGACGGCAAGCAGCATCCGCAATTTACCGTCTGTACGCCTGAGGCAGCACGTGAGTTGGCGCCATTGCTTGCAGCGCGAGCAGAGCTGTTTGAGCAATTCGCCCTGGACGACTCAATATGGGAGTGAGCCCCACCGTCCGACTACCTCACACGTACGCGCATCGAGACTGCAGGAACAGCGTGTAGGGCTTCTTCGTCATTATCTGCGGACTGGACAGATCTAAGGCGGTTGCTCTGGATCAAAACCCTCAGCGACCGCAAAGCGCGGAACCAGCGCACATTGCATACATCCGTCTGTTCGTGCACGCTAACATCCGATGCGTAGACGGCACTGGTTAGGCGTGATTGCGGGTGTAATATTTGGAGCATTCGCCTTACTGGCTTGGATGCCCTTAAGCAATTCCTGTATCTACAGCTTCGAGCCGCTGCAGACGGCGCCCGAATCTGCCGCGAGACTAGGTCATGGGGCCCACGGGACAGGAGCGACGAGTATCGAGCTAGTCGAGAACCCACTCGGGCTGACGGCTTGTGATTACTGGCCGGGACCTATCGAGCTTCTGATTTTCTCGGTGTTCCCGTTGATCATTCTTTTTCTCCTTGTTGGGCTGCTGACTGGCTTCATCGCAAAGGCCAGGCACCGTCAATTCGGTGCAATTGCTGCTGCCATCGCAGTCTTGGCCGCGGAACCGATCGCCTACTTAATTTTTCCTCGAGTCGCGATCTATTGGTCGCCGTTCGAACTGATTACTTCCCTCATGTTCGCAATTCCTCTTGGAGCCGCGGGAGGCTGGATAATCGCCGACCGGCGAAGATCGGATTGGAGGACTGGAAGGTCTGCGCGAGGATAAGGATCACCTCACACGCACTCTGACCACGAGTGCAGGAAGGTGAGTAGGCCCCGGCGTTTCAGCCGGAGCCCCTCTTAGAACCGTACGGGACGGTCTCCCGTCATACGGCTCCCATCGTCCATACCCTGATCTCCTCGAAGGCAAGCCAATGAGTGAACAGTCGAGGGTTACGACGTAGCGTCTGCTCTCGCCAGCGGCGGCGGCGACGCACATTGCAACGAAGGTTGCGGTACTTGCGTCGTGCCCATTGCAGCAGTCTTCCATCGAAGTGAAAGAAGATCCGCCGCAGCGCTGATCGATAGAAGTGC
>JBEVKB010000050.1:0-9888 GCA_040509875.1 Steroidobacteraceae bacterium
GATTCGCACGTATCGCTGGCGATCGTAGCGCTCGATCAACTGCGGGCCGCTTTCGATCGATAGCGAGGCGATGCTATCGAGGGGAACGGTGCCAGCACCGGCACGCACTCTCAATTGGCCGATCGCATCGAAGTCTCGCCTGTAGTTGTCGGGAATACGCACGCGAATCATCAGTTGGCGGTTGTCCAGGTCGAGCCTCGCCAGCCGAGCGTCGAAGTCGCCGCCAAGGGCGATGCGTATGGTATCGGCGATGGATGCCGTGTCCACGCCGAGTTCCGCTGCGCGACGTGTGTCCGGCCGAACGATCAGTTCAGGCCGATCAAGGCTCGCGGTGGAGATCACGTTAGAGAGGCCGCGCACCGCTCGCATCTCCACTTCCATTTTCTGTGCGACGGCTTTGAGCATCCGTGCATCTTCACTAGCAAGGACGAGCGACAGCTCTCCGGTGTTGTCACCGCCATCCACTGTGAAGCGTGCTCCTGGCACAGCGGTCAGGCGCTGCGTGACGAGCTTTTCGACCTCCTTCTGAGCAGGCCTCGTCTCACGAGGCGCAAGCATCAGTGTCACCCGCGACCGCCGCGCTTCAGATGCCTGCTGCTCGCCGCCAGGTTCACCCGCTACCGTGAAGACATGCGCTATAGCGGGGATGTCGGCTAGAACGGAGCGAACCGCCTCGGCAGCGGCAAGCGAATCGTCGAGCGACGCTCCCGGTGGCAGCTCCAATCCCACTTGCATGAAGCCCTTGTCGGAAGACGGAATGAACCCGGTAGGTATGTAAGGCAGCAGCGCGAACGAACCTACCAGGAACAACGCGGCTGCTGCCATCGTCTTCCCCCGGTGAGCGAGGCAGCCTTGCACAGACGCAAGATAGAGATTCATCCATCGCCCGCGCTGTTCGGATTTAGGAGGTTGATTCTTGAGCCAATGCACCGCCAGCAGTGGTGTCAGCAGCCGCGCCACGAGCAGCGACGCAAGCACGGCGATCACCGCTGTCCAACCAAATTGCCTGAACAGCATGCCGGCGATTCCGGGCATCAACGCGGTCGGCAGGAACACCACCACGAGTGTCAACGTCGTCGCCACCACCGCCAGCGCGATCTCGGTGACGGCATCGCTGGTGGCCTCAAGAAGCGTCTTACCTCGTCTGCGATGGCGTTCGATGTTCTCTATCTCGACGATCGCATCGTCAACGAGAATCCCGGCAACTACAGCGAGCGCCAGCAGTGTCAGCGTGTTGAGTGAAAAGCCAAGCCACGGCATCACTGCAAACGTAGGCAGGATCGAGAGCGGCAACGCAACCGCCGCCACGAGCGTTGCTCGCCAGTCACCGAGAAACCACCAGACCACCAGCACGGCGAGGAGGGCGCCTTCGAACAGCATCTGCATGGAGCCGTCAAACTGCTCGATGGTGTATTGGACGCTTCCCGATACGAGCGTCGCTTCGAGTCCCGGGCGCGTGGCTCGAAGTTTCGCCAGCTCGCGGTCGACGAGCGCGGCGATGACAGTTTCATCTTTGCCCTTTGCGCGATAGACATGGAATCCGACCACCGGCGCGCCATCCAGCAACGACACCTGGTCGCGGTCACGAAAGGCGTCGCTCACCGATGCGATATCGCCTAGATAAATGTGCCGACTGTTGCCAAGCGGAACCGCCGTTGCCGCGAGTCCGTCGGATTGTCGGACTGCGCCGAGAGTGCGTGCTGATACTTCTCCACCTCCCAGCCTCGCAATGCCGCCGGACGCCTCTTGTTGCACTTGTCTCAATCCGCGCGACACATCCACAACTGTGACGTCGAGCGCCGCCAGCTTTACCGGATCGACTTCGACGCGAACCTCTCGTTGCACGCCGCCGATGCGTTCCACCCGGCCCACGCCAGGCAGGGCCAGCAGCGATTTGGTCACGACATCGTCGATGAGCCATGAGAGTCCTTCTTCATCGAGCGTCGTTGAGGCGAGGGCGTAAGTGAGGATGGGGCTGCTACCAACCACATCGGCGCTGATCGCGGGCTGCTCCAGATCGGTGGGAAGATCGGACCTGATCCTGTCAACGGACTCCTTGACGTCGGCCAGGGCTTCCGCGAGCGGTTTGCCGATCTCGAACTCCGCCGACACGTTGACCACGCCGTCGCCGATGGTGGTCTTCAGGTGTTTGAGTCCGACGGCATTCGTGATGGCGTCTTCGACACGTCGCGCCACTTCCGTTTCGAGCTGCGCTGGCGCGGCGCCCGGCTGCGTGAGCACGACGTTGACGGTGGGAAGGTCGATCTCGGGGAGATCCTTGATCGGCAGTTGCGAGAAACCACGAATGCCTGCGATGACGAGCAGGGTGAATGCCAGCAGTACCGGAATTGGATTGCGGATGGACCACGTCGCGAAATTCATCGAGCGGCGCTCACGGTCGATCCGATGGGCTTCGCGATTCTCACGAGGTCACCGTCCGCCAGGAATCCCGCACCGTTCTCCGCAACGTCCATGCCTTCGGACAACCCTGAGACTTCGACGAAGCGTCCTTCCCGGCGACCGACGTTGACGGCGCGTGCGTTGATGCGACCCGTATCGCCGTTCCGCGTGACGACGAATGCGTAGCTCCTGCCGTCACGCACGACGATGGATGACGACGGCACAACCAATGCTTGCGACTCGGTGAGTCCGATCCTGCCCGCCGCGTACATGCCCGCTCGAGCATTACTGCCAGGATGGAGATCCGCATATACCAATGCCATTCTCGAATCGGCGTTCAGTGTCGGTGCCACTTGTCGTACGGATGCGGTGGCGCTCGCGCCGTCGGGCAAATCGAGCGCGACCGTTTGTCCTTTCTTGATTCCAGCGAGCTGCGCGGCGCTGACTTCGCCTCGCCACTCCAGCCGCTGCTGACGAATGAGTTTGAACAGGGCTTGGCCTGATTCCGTCACCGTACCCACAGTCGCAGTTCGCTCGCTGATCACGCCATCGTCGGACGCACGTAGCACGGTATAGGAGAGTTCTACTTGCTTCGCGTGCAATTCGGCTCGCGCGGATTTCATCGTCGCCGCGGCGACTTGAGATTGAGTGATCGAGGCGAGAATGGATTGCTCGCTCAGCGCGCCGATGCCACGAAGCGATTCTGCTCGCTTGGCGTCGCGATCGGCCTGCACTGCTTCCGCATCGGCTCGCGAAAGCGACGCGCTGAGTCGCTCTACATCGGCTCGCAGTAACGCGTCATCGAACCGCGCGAGGATCTGCCCCTTCTTTACGACATCGCCTACATCGACTTCGATGCTGGACAGGAGCAAGCCGTTGAGTTGCGCTCCGATCACGGATTCCTGCCATGGCATCACGGCGCCGGAAGCAGTCACAGCCTGGACCCAGGACTCGCGCTTGACCGAGGCCACGCTGATTGTCAGCGCCGCAGGTTCGGCTTCTGCGGTGGATGCATGGGCCGGAGCGATCTGTTCGGGGTCCCACTTCGTCAGCACTGCTGTGACGAGTGCAGCGGCTGCGAAGGCAAGCACAGCGAGAAGTCGTGGCGACAAGGCAAAGGCTCCTGGCAAGTGGTGGGCGATCCGGCCAGCGACTTTGCCTCAGGGCGAGTTACCCGTTTCTTACTGTGCAGCGGCGCGTGAAGTCGCCGGCCGTAAGTTCCGAGTAAGAAGCGGTCGGCGACACTGATCGGGTCCTGTCACCGAGAGTCTTCGCATCATGTTCAAATACCTTGCCGCCGTTTCCTTGCTGTTTCCGACATTCTCTTTGGCTCAAAGCACGGCCATGGGCGACCTGATCGCCAAGGACGTTGCCGGTCGTTGGGCACTGGGAGTGGGCGCTTCACTCAGCGACAGTCCCTACGTCGGTGAGGACATCCGGGTGCGCCCCTTCCCCTGGATCACTTATGAAGGCGAGCGGATTTTCTGGCGCGGCCTGGGAGGCGGCGTTCACGCATTCAAGGGCGATAATGTCGAGGTCGACTTCCTCGTGTCCGGACGCTTCGATGGATTCGACATCGACGATCTCGATGCCCGCGGTTTGGCCGGCAACGGACTGAACGCCGGCCTGCTCGAAGATCGCGACGATGGGGCGGATCTCGGGCTCTCCGTGAGTTGGGAAGGCCGCGCCGGCGAGATCAAGCTCCGCGCGCTTGCGGATGTGACGGACACGAGTGGCGGCTACGAATTCGCCGCCGATTATTCCTACCCGCTGCACTTAGGCAAGACAGTCGTGGTGCCGGGCATCGGAGTCCGCTGGATGTCGGATGACTTGGTGAACTATTACTATGGAACGCTGGACGAAGAGATTGCCCGCGGCGTACCGCTTTACCAACCCGGTGCGGCCCTGGTGCCGCAGGTCAGCGTCGGTTTCATGCGCGCGCTGGGAAAGAAGTGGAGTTTGTTCGGGTCGGTGGACTATAAGTTCCTGCCCGATGAGATCGCCGATAGCCCGCTGTTGGAGCGCGATGTGAGCGGAACGCTGGGCTTGAAGGTAGGTATCAACCGTAGATTCTGAGTGTCCGGCCTTCCTCTCCTGGTCGCCGGGTGAGGAAGCCGGAATTCTCCATGTCCGAAAGCACCCGCAAACTCCACAACCGAATCGCCCTAGTCGAAGACCATGCGCGTCTTGCCGCTTTGGTCACTCGCGGATTAGCGGAGGCCGGCATCGCCGTGGATGCCTTCAACACGTTGGAGTCGGCATGGCACGGTATCGGCAGCCAGGCATACGCCGTTGCCATCGTGGATCGAGGCCTTCCCGATGGTGACGGCCTCGATCTGGTCCGTCGCATGCGAGCTGCCCGCGATCTCACGCCTTGCCTGATGCTCACTTCGCGCGACGCTCTTCGCGACCGGGTGGATGGATTGGATGCTGGAGCGGACGATTACTTGCCCAAGCCGTTCGCTCTCGAAGAACTCGTGGCCCGCGTTCGTGCGTTGATGCGGCGGCCGCCTGAGCTTATCGACCTGCAGCTCGCTTACCAAGGGCTTCGCGTCGTGCCTGCCAGCAGTCAAATGAACTGCGCGGATGAGACCGTCAGTCTCGCGCCTGCTGAGTTGCAAATCATCATCTGCCTGGTGCGAGCTGCGGGACAGCCGGTGCGCAGAACTACACTGGAGGCGGCTGCTTGGGGATTGGCGGAAGCCGTCACACCGAACGCACTCGATGTAGCTCTGCATCGATTGAGGAAGAAGCTCAGCGCCATCGGCTCCGGCTTGTCGCTCGTCAACGTGCGCAACGCGGGTTTCGCTCTAAGGCAGTCGGATGCTGCCGCGTAGCCTGACTGCAAGGCTGGTGCTGGCGGCCATCGTCGGCATGCTTGCCGCGACCGTTGCCGGTGTGGCGGTGATGTCGGCGATGCTCTGGCCGGGATCGCCCACCCCCATGCTCCGTGCCGATGTGGCGGAAGAAATCGAGCGAGTCGAGCGCGGCCTCACTGTCGATGCGACAGGGAAGGTGAGTGTCGTGCTAAAGCCTGAATCGAGGAATCTCTACGACGCCATGATCAAGGATACGGCGTACTTGGTTCTCGACCGAAACGGCCACGTCGCCGTGAAGAGCGCCGACGGGCCGGCAGTGCAGATGCTGTTGTCCATGCAGCCCGGGACGAGCACGATGATTGCTCACATAGGCGGTGTCGATATCCGCCTGCAGGTAGCTGAACGACAGATCACGCATGCGGGCCGACGCTACACCATTCGAGCGGCGCGCAGCGATCGACTCACCACGACGCTCAACGATCACGCCGGGGAGCTGTACCTGAGCGCGGCTTTCGTCACGATCGTCCTGGCATTGAGCATTTTCATGTTGGTCGTCTATTTCACTGTCAGCAGGATGGTTCGGCCGTTGCGGACGGTGTCGCGGGTGGCTGCGAGCATCGGTCCTCACAACCTGGTCATGCGGCTGCAAACCGATGGATTGCCGACGGAGCTGGTGCCACTGATCGAGGCGTTCAATACGGCGCTGACTAGATTGGAGACGGGCTTTCGCGTGCAGCAGGAATTCCTTGCTTCCGCCGCACATGAACTCAAGACGCCGCTCGCGTTGTTGCAAGCTGAGATCGAGCTTGGCGGCGCGGCTAATACGGCTTACTTGCTGCGCGATACTGCTTTGATGGCGCGCATTGTTCATCAGCTACTGCACTTGGCGGAAGTCAGCGAAGGACACAACTACACGTTTGCGCCGCTCGATCTGAAATTGGAAGTCGAAGAGGCGATCAAATATCTGAAACGCCTTGCCGATCGATATTCCGTTCACGTTGAGTTGGACGCAGAAGATGGCAGCAGCGTCATCAGGGCAGATCGCGGCGCCGTCTTCGTGCTAGTGAAAAACCTGCTGGAGAATGCTATTCGCTACGCTCCGGCCGGTTCCGTCGTGCGTGTTCGCGCTGACTCTCGGGGATTCAGCGTTCAAGACCAGGGCGCAGGTGTGGCGAAGGGCGATGAGCAGTTCCTGTTCAAACGCTTCTGGCGCGCGGAGGCCAGTGAGAGTGATGGTGCGGGACTGGGGCTGACGATTTGCAAAGAGATCTGTCAGGCGCACGGCTGGAAGATTCACTATGAAGCAGCGCCAGGCGGGGCTGGCGCCTGCTTCGTTGTCTCGATTGCCTAGCGCTTTGTTTTCGTGATCGCGCTCACTCGAAGGTCACGGCATGGACTTCGAAACCTCGCTGTTGCCGGTGGAGGGACTGAGACGGCTTCGCATGGCGGCAATGGCAGGCTAGTACTCACTTCAGCGATGCTCATTCTCGCTTCGCAATAAAACTGCCGGCAGTTCGTAGCGTGATGTGACTGTTTGCGTTACGAGTCGCAGCACTTCTTAACAAGTCATTGCCGCTCGTCCAGACATACTGCGGCCCAGGGCGGCACTCGAGCGGTGCTCGTGGGCCGCATCGAGACATTCGGGTCGCTGTCGCCGGCTCGCCACCTCAATCTGTCTTTCCTCGAGGCCGCTCTGCCATCGCCATGCCTACGCGTTTCTTTTATTCCCGGTCCGTGCAAATCGCCGCAGCCTGTCTCCTCGGCCTCGCGCTGCTTGCGAGTTGGCGAGTGGTTCGCAACGCTTCCGCCGCTGTACCCGGCAGTCCGCAGCCGATACCGGTCAGCGTAGCGTACGTCGAGCAACGTGACGTTCCGCAACTCGCCGCCGCGATCGGCACGGTGCAATCGTTGCATAGCGTCGTGCTGCGTCCTCAAGTGAGCGGCATCGTTACGGACGTCCTGTTCGTCGAAGGCCAGCCGGTGAAGCAGGGGCAGTTGCTCGCGCGCATCGACGATCGTTCCATCGTGGCCGGTCTGCACCAGGCGCAAGCCGAAAGGGCGAGCAACAATGCGCAGCTGAAAGCCGCGAAACTCGATCAATCCCGTTACAGCGACTTGCTCGTCAAGGGAGTCGTCTCCCGGCAAACCGCGGAGCGCCAGGTGGCGTTGGTCGAGCAGCTCGAGGCCGCGATCGCTGCGAACGACGCGACGATTGCCGCTCAGCAAGTGCAGATGTCCTACACGCAGATTACTTCGCCGTTGAGTGGACGTGTCGGCCTACGCAATATCGATCCAGGCAACCTGGTGCAGGCCGGCGATACCCAGGGCCTGGCGACAGTGACGCAAGTCGATCCGATCTCCGTCATCTTCACGTTGCCGCAGGAGTTGCTGCCTACCGTGCAGCCGCTCATGCGCAGCCCTGCAGAAGCACATGTTGTGGCATACGACCGCGACCGCGGTTTGCTGCTCGGCGAGGGCAGGTTGTCGACGATCGATAATCAAGTGGATGCAGCGACCGGCACGATTCGGTTGCGAGCCGAGTTCAGGAACGCGGAGGGGAAACTATGGTCGGGTCAATTCGTGACAGTGAGCCTGCAGACTGGCGTGAGCAGGGATGCGATGGTCGTCCCGGCGCGCGCGGTCAAGCAAGGACTGCAAGGCCCGTATGTGTTTCGCGTGCGCGAAAGCCGTGCGGAAATCGTGCAGGTCGACGTCGCTTACAGTAACGACGACATCGCGGTCATTCGCGAGGGTGTGTCGAAGGACGACAGTGTGGTGATCGATGGACATTCGCGCCTGACACCCAATGCGCTAGTGAAGTCGATCGAACCGGCCGGAGGAAACAAGGTTCAAGTCACTGCTGTTGTCGCCGATCGGCAGTGGCCAGCGCGGAGAATTGGCGAATGCATGATGTAAAGAATCGGGAAGTCGATGCTCGCGGCAGTCACGCCCAGGTCGGGTTGACCCGGCCCGGGTTGTTCGGATGGTTCATTCACCATCCGATCGGCACGACGCTGTTGACGCTCGGTGTCGTATTGCTGGGTATCGTCGCGTTTCCCGCGATGCCCCTCGCTCCGCTCCCGGAGGCGGATATGCCGACGCTGCAGGTGAGCACGAGCCTGCCGGGCGCCAGTGCCGAGACGATGGCGACCGCCGTGGCCACGCCATTGGAATTGCAGTTGAGCCAGGTCCCGGGCATCACCGATATGACTTCCAGCAGTACATTCGGCAAGACCTCCATCACGTTGCAGTTCCTGCTGACGAAGAATATCGACGTGGCGGCGCAGGAAGTGCAGGCGGCCATCAACGCGGCGACCGCCCGGTTGCCCGCCGATCTTCCCAATCTGCCCACCTGGAGCAAGGTCAGCCCCAACGACGGTCCGGTCGTGGTCCTGCGCATGCAGTCCAAGTTGATGACGCTCACCGACTTGAGCGATATCGCCGATACCAAGATCGCGCGGGCATTGAAGCGGATCGATGGCGTGGCCGAGGTTTACATCATCGGCCAGCACAAGCCCGCGTTGCGCATTCAGGCATCGCCGGAGAAACTTGCCGCGCTCGGATTGACGCTCGCGGACATGCGCACGGCGATTCAAAATGCCAGCGTCAATCAAGCGAAGGGCGCGCTGTTCGGCGCCAGCCAGGTTTCGACGCTGCAGACCAACGACCAGATTTTCAACCCGGAGGATTATCGCGAGCTGATCGTTGCGTATCGCGACAATGCGCCGGTGTTTCTGCGTGACGTCGCCAAAGTCAGCTTCGGCGCCGAGAACGATTATGTGCAGTCCTGGGTGAACGGTGAGCCGGGTCTGCAGTTGCTCATCCTGCGACAGCCGGGCGCGAATATCGTCGCCACGGCGGATCGCGTCCGCGAATCCCTGCCGCGTCTGCGAGAGCTGCTGCCGGCGAGCGTCGAACTGGAAATCTTCGCCGATCGCACGCAGACCATTCGCTCATCGCTGCATGAAGTCGAAGTCGCGTTGATCGTGACGGTGCTGCTGGTGGTCGTCGTCATGGGCGCTTTCCTGCGGCAATTGTCGGCGACCGCCGTCGTTGCAGCGGTTCTGGTCGTCGCATTGACCGCAACGGTCGGCGCGATGTACCTGCTCGGCTTCAGTCTCAACAATCTCACCTTGGTCGCCTTGGTGGTTGCCGCGGGCTTCGTCGTCGACGATGCGATCGTCGTCGTGGAAAACATCCATCGACACCTGGAAGCAGGTGAGTCGATGCTGGAGGCCGCACGTCTAGGCGCGGCGGAGATCGGCTTTACGGTCGTGTCGATCAGCTTCTCGTTGATCGCGTCGTTCGTGCCGCTGTTGTTCATGGGCGGTATCGTCGGGCGTATGTTCCGCGAGTTCGCGGTGACGATGACAGTCGCCATCCTGCTCTCGGCGCTGACGTCGCTCGCGGTGGCGCCGATGCTGTCATCGCGCTTCATGAAGCCATTGAAGCATCGTGAGGACGAGTCCGGAGCCTTCGCGCAGCGGCTTCTCGCGAAGTATGACCGCGGGTTGACGTGGGCGCTCACGCATCAGAACACGATGCTGGTCATATTCTTTGCGACGGTGGCTGTGGCCGTCGCGGGTTATGTCTATGTGCCGAAGGGATTCTTCCCGTTGCAGGATACCAGTCTCGTCTTCGCGTCCACCAAGGGAGCGAACGATGTTTC
>JBEVKB010000051.1:0-33411 GCA_040509875.1 Steroidobacteraceae bacterium
CGCTCGCCGCTTCAGATATTTACGACGCATCCGCCAAGTCACGCCTGCAGACACTGCTCCAGACGCAGAAGCGCCTGAAGCAGGAGATCGATGCGGCGGAACTGGCGTGGCTCGAAGCCACCGAAGCACTCGACGCCAGTCGCGGCGAAGTGAACGCCGACTAGAAGAATGGCGATTACTCGAGCGTCATTCGTGGCGTTGCATGCGGTACGAGTTTTCTCGCTGAGAGCGCTGAGCACGCTGAGCAGAAAGGAATAGGGTCGGAATCGGATCCGGTCCGACTCCTGCCATTTTTAATCTTCTCTGCTCAGCGTGCCCAGCGCGCTCAGCGAGAAATTCTTCACTCCACTGAATCCCGCAACCGCGACTCAAAGTAGGCGCCGTCGGACTAAATCCGCAGCTGAGCGTCGATCAAGGCATCCGCGGCGCTGATCAGTTGTCGCTGCGGACCTTCGCTGCCCTGCATGTGAGCGGCGGACAGAGTGCCGTCGATCAGCAGCACCAGTTGATCGGTGAGCACTTCCGGATCGCGAATCCCAGGTATGCCTCGCACCAATCCGCCGACTCGTTTACGCAGCTCATCGCACATCTGCATGGCAACGACACGCGCGGGATGTTGCGGGTCGGCGAATTCAGCGGTGACGTTCATGAAAGGACAACCGCGATACAACTTGTGCGCGACGAATCGCGCGATGCCGGCGAGTTGCGAACGCAGTAGCGCACGAGGCTCCGGATCCGACTGTGCTGCGTTCTTGTCCCAGCGTTCCCAGCGGTACTTCGCTTCTTCCTCCAGCACCGCTGCGATCAACGCATCCTTGGAAGGAAACCAGCGATAGAGACTGGTCTTCGCAACTCCCGACTGCGCGACCACAGTGTCCACGCCGACAGCCCGAATGCCGTCGCGATAAAACAGATCGCGCGCGGTACGCAAGATCCGGTCGCGCACACTTTCGACGGGCGCTTCGCTGTGCAATGCCGGTGCGGATCCTTGTGCCGATTTGGCCATCATTACTCCCGAGCAAACATGACAACTTGGTGCAAAAGAACCTTGACACCGCTACAGACCGGTACGTAGCATCGGAACAGACAGGTCTGTATCGATCACTCTAGCCGTTCAACCTGGCCAGTTCAACAGCACCTACGGAGTGTTCCGACGGTCCAGTCCATCCCTCAGCCAGGGAAGGCGCTCTGCTTGCGCCTGACTGCGGTCCGCTCACTCGTTCGCAGGGAATCGCAATGAACACTCACCTCGTCGTCTTCACACTGCTGGCCGCCGGTTCGCTACCGGCCTTCTCCGCACCCGCTGGAGCGGCAGAAGACTGCTCGATCCGTGTCATCCAGTCCTCAACTGTGTTTCCGATGCGCTCCCAGCTGCGCGGCCAGAGCGGCATCGTAACGATCTCAGTCTCCATCGATAACACCGGTCGCGCGACAGCTGCTCGATTGCTTCAGTCCAGCGGTTACCGCCTGCTAGATCGAGCCGCGACCAACAGCGTTCGGGACAACTGGCAGTTCGATATCTCCGGCTGCGACCGCAACGACCTGCCGACCACGCGCGCCGTTTCGATCGAATATCGCAATGATGAGTACGGTGGCTGACCTGCAGCTCAATACAGAGACAGCAACGTCAGATGATGCCGCCCGCCTGCAAGCGTTCGAAGTCTTCCTGAGAGATACCTAACTGCTCCTGCAATACTTCGCGCGTGTGCTGTCCCAGCGTGGGCGGCGCAACCGCCTGCACCACCGGCGTCAACGACATCTTGATCGGATTGGCCACCAGCGGCACCGAACCTCCTGTCGGATGCGGCACATCGAGTCTCAGGCCACGGCTGCGAACCTGCGGATGATCGAACACCTGCTGCAGGTTGTTGATCGGGCCGACCGGCACGCCGATAGGCTCGAGCAGGTCCACCCATTCGCGGACCTTGCGCTGCTTCAGCAATGCCTCCAGCAGCGGGATCAATACATCGCGGTTGCGCACCCGCTCGACATTCTTGCGAAATCGCGCGTCCTGCGCCAGCGTGCTGCCGGCGAGTTCGCAGAATTTTGCGAACTGGCTGTCGTTACCTACTGCCAGCACCAGCTCGCCATCCGCCGCGGTGAAGACCTGGTACGGCACGATGTTGGCGTGGGCATTGCCCTGGCGCTTGGGCACCTTATCGGACACCAGGTAGTTCATGTTCATGTTGGCGAGCATGGCGACCTGCACGTCGAGCAACGCCATGTCGATGTACTGGCCTTCGCCCGTCTGGTTGCGATGGGCCAGCGCCGCGAGAATCGCCACCGTCGAATACATTCCGGTAGTGATGTCGGCCACGGCGACTCCTACTTTCTGCGGCCCGCCGCCGGGCAGGTCATCGCGCTCGCCGGTGATGCTCATCAATCCGCCGATGCCTTGAATGATGAAATCGTAACCGGCCACTGCGCGCATCGGCCCGGTCTGCCCGAATCCCGTGATCGAGCAATAGATCAATCCGGGATTGAGGGCGCGCAGGTCCTCGTAGCCGAGCTGGTATCGCGCCAGATCGCCGGCCTTGTAGTTCTCCAGCAGGATGTCGCATTTGACGGCAAGCCTGCGCGCCAGCGCCTGGCCCTCGGGCTTGGAGATATCCAGCGTGACCGATTTCTTCCCGCGGTTGGCGCCGAGAAAATAAGCCGATTCCTGCGTGTCGTTGCCCTGTCCATCCCTCAGATAGGGAGGTCCCCATGCGCGCGTATCGTCGCCACTGCCCGGCCGCTCGATCTTGATCACTTCCGCGCCCAGGTCCGCAAGGATCTGCCCGGCCCACGGCCCGGCGAGCACACGGCTCATGTCCAGGACCCTAAGATGCGACAAAGCGCCGCGCGGAGAGGTAGCTTCCATTGAAGAAGGGTATAACTGGAGCGTCGACGGCAACGCGGAGCGAAGTGTCGCGGCGTGGGCAGCAAGGTTCAAGTGCCTTGGCCTCGCCAGCGTCGCAGGTACCGATGTGATGCCGGGAATTCACGAAACCGCTGGGGCTTGTCGTGAGTTCTCATGATTGAACCGGACGATGGCGACCTGTTATGCCATGTCACCGCCCTGGTGGATTCGTATCCCTGCTGTGGAGACCTCCATGATGCATTTCCGACTCACCGCCCGCTTGGGCTTGGCCACGCTGCCGCTCGTCCTGTCGTTCTCCGTGATGGCAGCCGACCCGCCCGCCGCCGCCAAAGCGACGCCGGTGAGCACCAAGAGCGCGATGGACCTGCGCACACCGTCGATTACCACGGTCATGACCCAGCAACAGATCGATGCCGTGCTGAGCCCCACCTACCGGACCAACCTGGAGGAAGTGGAGGTGGACAGCCGCCGTCTCTACGACCCGAACGGCGAGTACATTCCGGGCGGCTTCGCCGCGCTGTTGTGGGGTGTGCGTCGTCCGAGCGGATTGTTACGCCTGTTCACTCCCCGGTTGGTGCAGAAGACGCAGGAGAGCATCAATCCTACGAATCCTTCGCAGCCGGCGCCCGCCATTCCCGCCATGGCGGGTGAAGGACATCCTTACGATCGTTGACGCGATGGATTGGTCGCGGTGTGCGAAGATCGTTGTTGCCGCTTCCAGCACGCCGCGCAACGACCGCATCGATGAATTCAACGTTATCTGAAGTCCCCTCCTCCCGTACACGACTGGTCGCCCTCGAAGGTGGCTGTAATTTCCGCGACATCGGCGGGTATCACGCCGCGGATGGCCGCACGGTGAAATGGGGACAGGTGTATCGCGCCGGCGTCCTTACCTATTTCACACCTGCCGATCACAGGCCGTTGCAACAGCTCGGCGTGCGAGCCATCTGCGATCTTCGCCGTGAAGAGGAACGCCATCGCGAGCCGGGGCGCTGGCCGGACACGGCAACGCAGGCGCTATTCTGGAAGGACGACGAGAACATGCCCACCGTGCGCGGCTTCGCGGCGAAGCGACCGAACACTGCTGCTGGGATGCGCGATGCGATGATCGATCTCTACACTGCGTTACCAGTATGGATGGCGCCGCGACTTCGCGGACTCTTCGAATGTGTTGCCACCGGCAAGCTGCCTGTCGTCGTGCATTGTGCCGCTGGTAAAGATCGCACTGGCGTCGCCATCGCCGTGTTGCTCCGGGCGCTGGGCGTCGAAACGCAGACCGTTGTCGAGGACTACCTGCTGACGAACGATGCCGGCAACTTCGAGACCTTCATCAAAACTCACAGCGAGAGTCATCTCGGGCTAGCCGATGCGCATCGGCCGCTGCTGTCGCTGCCCGAGGATGTACGCAAGGCATTGTTCGCTGCCGACGCTGACTATCTCGAAGCAGCCAATCAGCAGATCGATACCGTGCATGGTGGGATCGATGCGTATCTGCGTGACGTGCTGCAACTGAGCGACGCAACGATTGAGCAGACTCGGCGCGCGTTGCTCAGCTGACGCTGAGCGTCACTCGACGCCAAAGGTCGGAATTACGGCAGCGGCGAATTCCAAGTGCCCATGATGTCTCTCCTGATTTTCAGCAGGGAAATCACGAACCGATTCAGCGACCGCTGAACATCGCACTCCACGCGAACGCCGAACTGCGCTTTCAAAGCCTCGCGCAAGTGACGTGAAAACATCGTCGCGATATCCCCCGTTTCCAGGTTCGGACAATGAATGAGACCGCGCGCGTGCCAATCCTGCAGCGACAGCTCAGTTTCATTCAGCACCAGGTGCAGATACGTAAACAGGCTGATCCGCAGTTTGTACCAGGCGAACTCGCTGTAACGATAACCCCACGTCGCATACGTCTCGCGCCACGACGAGTCATGCGGCATGTCATGTGGCGGCGGCAATCCCCGCCGACGGCGCAGTTCCCAGTCCACCTGCAGCCCTTCGAAGTCCCGGTAGTAGAAGCGGCCCTGGGGCACCAGGTCAGGCGATAACGCGAGCAAGATATCCTGGCCATGCGATTCCAGGATCAATCCATGCCGCAGGCTCATCTCCAACCACAACTTCGCAAACGCCGCGCACAGCGTCTCCTCGACGAATCTAAGCGCGGACATCCCGTTACGCTGCAAGATAGTCAGGAGCAACGGCGTGTGCTTGCCGCTGCCGCCGAGCAATGAAAACAGCGGCGCTGTGAGCACGCGACCTGCCTTGATGTCATCCGGTATCGAACGAACGACAGCGCCGCTGTCCTGCATGCGCCGCGGAACGACGCCTGAGATCTCGGGAAAGAAATCCAATGCGGGCGGCAAAGACACTCGCGAATCCCGCATCAGGCACGACAACCCCACACTGCGACCCACCTTCGATCGTTGCATGCGACGATCGCCAAAGATATCCGAGTGCAGCGTCGTCTTGACGAAAAGCGCTTTCTGCGGCAAACCGTCCGGCCATGCAAGCAAGGTTCGAGTGCTGGATGTGGGGATCGCCCAGATGCGCAACCCATCGTCGGCAGCACTCTGCGCTGCGACATCGGACAAGAAAACTCCGTACCGATGCAGCGAAAGCGGATGGATCGGAAACAACACTTGCTCCGGCGAGCGCCGGCCGGTGAAGTCCCTGAGGCCGCCGCCACCTACACTGTGACGGCCATAGACATACACATGCTCACGGCGAATCCAGAAGCATGGCAGCAGGAAAGGACCGCAATTCTGCGGCAAGTAACGAGTGTCGAACGCCGGATCGCGCGCCAGGTTCTGAAACATCTCTGCTTTGTGCAGATGAAAACGCTCCAGCGTCATCAATGCGCGCAGCGTCGGCGGCAATTGCTCCACTACGTTCTCGTCGGCGATTTCCCGAATCGGCATCTGCATTGTCCTTCCCTGTGGCGTAACGATCTGCGCACTAATCGACGCGATATCAGATGGGACGGCAATACAATGCAATGGTCCTCTTCGCATCTGTTCGCGATAACCGGATTCTGCATAGCGTCGAATGCTGCTATCGGGACAATTCGCCGCTACAGCAATTGATGGAGTCTTTATGCGCAGGCATGCTCAGAGACGTCATTCATCCCTCAGGAGAACTTTCATGACTAAATTAGGAAAGGTATCCCAACAGACTATGGGAATTAAAATCGCGTGTCCGCCAGAATCCACCGGCGAGCTACAACTTCCCATATAGGGAGCACTTATTCTCAATTCTTCCGCGAATCAGGCGCACGATTAAGATCTTGCGCCTGCCTGCAGATAAGCATAGGCAAGTCCATGGACAGGTACTTCATGCCTAAACACGTACATTTTTGTCGCCGCGGCGATGCTTTTGTTTTTCTCGATCTCAGGAAAGATGAGTACACGCTGATAGACGGCCCGGGCGCCGCGGCCCTGCAGTTACTTTCTGAAGCCGATTCGAATCTTCCCAACCACTCAGCCTTGAACGAACTCCTGCAAGATGGCCTGCTGACCAGGGAGAACAAAGACTCTGGTGGATCCATAACCGCCACGACGATAGATATCGCACTCGAGCAGTTAGTCGATCATGAATCGCCAGTCGCACGCATCAATCCAGCTCACCTGATGCGCTTTATCCTCGCATGCACGGTTGCCGCGGCGAATCTACGCTGGCGCCACATCGAGGACGTAGTCAACTCCGTGCAACGACGCAAGCTTCGCGAGACGAGGCCGCAACGACCGATGACGGAAGCACGCGACCTGACTTCTGTATTTCACCGGCTAAGATCTTTTTTTCCAAGAGATTATCTTTGCTTATACGACTCATTGGCCTTGATCGAATTTCTGGCTGCCTATCGCATATTTCCCACGTGGGTCTTCGGCGTCCGCCTGGAACCTTGGGCGGCACATTGCTGGGTGCAGGAAGGTAAATTCACGTTCAATGAGGGCATTGAAGAGGCTGCGGGCTACACGCCGATCATGGCTATCTAGGCGAGTTAGCCCTGATGAACCGATATTTTGCCTTGGTCAGCGATCCTGGCAATTCCGCTTCCGCAAGAAAGTTCACCTCCCTGCGCGCTCGCTGGTCCGCCCGCACTCTCTCTGGCTGGTCGATAGCGTGCGACATCCCTGGGATATTCGCTGTGCATGCAGGCCCATCGAGGCAGGCGGCTAAAGCGCTATCCTTGGATAACAATGGTGGAATAGTCCTTGGAACACTCTTTCGCTCCGATTCTTCCAATGAAGCAGGATCGATAAGCAACGACTTCACCGCAGGCGAGACGCGTAAAATCCTGGACAGCGGCGGGCGGCGCCTGATCGAGAAATACTGGGGCTCCTACATTGCCATCCTTTGGGATGACTCGACTCACAGACACCACGTCTTTCGCGATCCCGTTGGCAACGCAGCCTGCTACCGCATTCGCCACGAAGATGTAGACATATTTTTCTCTCATATCGACGATTGCGTTAACTTTCTGCCTATTCATTTTTCGATCAATCGACGTCACCTCGCCCGCCGCCTGGTCTTCAGCAGATTCTCTTCGCGCGACACCGGCATCGAGAACGTCGAGAATCTGCCACCCGGAGAGTGTCTCTGCATATTACGCGGCGACGCGATGCGCACCCAACTGTGGGATCCTGCTGCCATTGCCGCAACGCCACGACTCGAGAAGCTCGAATCGTCCGCGAAGGCATTGCGAGAAACAGTAGAACGCACTGTCGATGCATGGGCCAGCTGCTACGGAAACATCACGCTCAGGCTCTCCGGCGGCTTGGATTCCTCGATCCTGGCAGCGTGCCTGGCAAGTGCCTCGTCGCAGCCCCGGGTAACCTACTTCAATATAGCCATCGATGGACTGGGTAGGGAAAGATTACATCTGCCCGGAATCGACGCGGCAACCGCCGATAAACTGCGAGCCATCGCGGGCCACGGCGATGAGCGATACTTCGCTCGCTTGGTAGCTCAACGCTGGAATGCTCCGCTCGTCCAGGCATACCGATCGCAGGCAATGGATCTGCGCCGCCTGTGGCATACGCCAATGACGACCCAGCCCTCGATGTATTTCACGGTCATGGAGAATGACGACGCCGAACTCGACATGGTACGCAGCCACGGCACCGAGGCCTTTTTCTCCGGGCAGGCGGGCGACTCGGTTTTCCTGGCGACGTCCCAACCCATAGGCGCTATCGATTACGCATTCATGCATGGTTGTTCCAAGGACCTCTGGGAGCAGCTTCGCAACACCGCAAAGCTGAGTAGGGAATCTTTGTGGACCGTCCTCGGCAAAACAATCAGACACGGCGTATTAAGCCATCCATATAGATCTCCTGTTTGTGTTTGGGAGTTGCCCACCCTGCTCAACAAGGAGCTTGCGGACAGCATGACCGCCGTGGACTTCGCCAGCCACCTCCATTCACTCGAAGCGTATGCCCACCTGCCTCCCGGCAAGAAAAATCATGTCGCCGGTGTTGCCGGATCGGCGTATTACGACTTCGTCTTCGACAGTGGCGAGTATGCCGATCATATCGATCCACTCAATTCCCAGCCCGTATGGGAACTCATGCTGCAGGTCCCCAGCTACACGGCGCTGGCTGGAGGTGTCAGCCGTGGACTCGCGCGCATTGCCTTCGCCGACGTGCTGCCCGCGGAGATTCGCAAGCGCCAGATGAAGGGAGTCGGCGCACCTTTCTATCAGCAGGTCGTTCGCGGAAATCGCGATCATCTACGCGAGCAGCTCATAGATGGTCAGCTGGTTACGCAGGGTTACCTGGATCGAAAGAAACTAGTTGACTGCCTGGCAGCCGAGGAACCTTCGATGATCATTCCGGCCCCTGTCATGCTCAACTATCTCGCAGCCGAGATCTGGTTGCGGCGATGGACGCAGACTCAGCATTCTCAACACGAAATCCTCCGAAGCGCATCTGCCTGATCTGTACCCCCGCCGCCAACAACGGCTCGACGAACTGGTCGTGTAACAATGAACGTCAATAATCAATCCCCGTGCTCGCGAGCGCCGAACATTTCTGCGCATATGGGCAACTAAAGAGGCGTTATCGATGCACCTGCTGGAAATTAGCGAATCGAAGCATCAAGCAAGATTCCTTCTCTGGTCCGGGCAGCCACTTGAGACGACGAGGCGGCGCCAGCATGCTCGGCGCGCCATCAGCCAGGTGGCCACCCGCAGTGCACGAAGGGAGCAGCGCCATGATGAAACTCGGCAAGGTTTCCGAGCAGACGAAGGGTACGAAAGTGGTATTTCCAGCGGAAATTACCGGCGCTCCGCAATTACCCGTCTAATGCAACTTCAGTCAAGGGAAGGTGCGCGGCACAAGGCTGGCGCCTTCCTCACACCTCTTGCTGCAATCGACGTCGAAGCTCGTCATTCTCAATCTGTGCAAGCATTTTGATCACAGCGTGATCACCTAGCCGCCGCTGTGCCGGACGCGCGTTGATGCGCTGCCTGTTGCTCTCGCAATTTCTGCCAACGCCGATACTGCTTGGCTTTTTCAGGAGCAGGGTCCTCGTAATCCTGCAGCCAGAATCGGAACCAGTCGAGATTGCGATTCATGATGGCGTGAAGATGCTCGGGCTGCCATTTGATATGCGTTTCATTCGGGAAAATGTAGGCGTCGTATGGCCGATCGGCATCCGCCAGGTTACGAATTAGACGCAGCGCGCCGTACGCTTCGCGAGCGGAGAGATTCATGAGAATCGGCGCCTCGATGCTGTCGATATGCTCAGCCAGATCCAGGCGTTTCAATTCCTTGCCGGCTGCACTCTCCGGTGACGGAGGCCAATCTGCGCCGCCCATGGCCGCTGCGGATTGCCTTCCTGCCTTGGTTGAGACGTAGTACTCGAGCGGTCCCCAGCCAGGACTGGAAATAGAGATGGCGGCAATGAGATCGTGCTTCTGCAGCATGTACATGGGCACGAAACTGCCGTGGCTGATGCCGCCGATACCCACTCGGCTTCTATCGATGAAGCCACGCGCAGCGGCCAACTCGAGCGCTCGAACCGTCGACTCCATCAACATGGTCATATGAGGAAAATCGAGTTCGGAGGAATATCCCTGCTGCATGCAAGTCGCGCCCAACCGGAACGGATCAACGGGGACGGGAAACTGGGTGTTCAGAACAATGAAGCCGTTCGCCGCATAGACATGCAACGGCTGCTCCGAATGCAGGGTTGGCACATCGAAGCCGAACGCGGCGTATGGCTCGATGAAGACCGGGTACTTCTTCGATGGATCGAAGTCGGGCGGGTAGAGGATGTAGCCAAAAGCGCGCGCGGGATACACGCCGGCCAATTTCCCACCGGGCTCGTTCCATTGGAACTTCGGCGTGTCCCATTCCAATCGCTCGGCCTTGCCCAAACGGATATTGCTGAACTCGGGATTGACCTCTGCGACGGTTCGCACTTTGCCCGTGCGAAGATCGATGGATGCGACATGCACCGGTCGCGTCGGCGTGTCCCGCACGCATAGCAACAGATCGTCTGCTGCCGGGTTGCAGTTGTCGAAGTGATCGTCACGTACGCGCAGGATCGTCTGCACGACACGTCTTCCGGGCGTCCATGCGTAGAATGCATCCGAGGCATCTGCGATACCTTCACCACGCCAGATCATCACCCGCTTTCCATCTGCACTCCACCATATCTTTTTTATGGTGCCGGAACATTCCGGTGCGGCACATGAAATCGGGGCCGCATCCTTTGCAAGGGATGCAACGACCTTGAGTGGCAAACTAGAAGGAGCTAGACGCACCAGCCAGGCCTGCGCGCCGTCGGCACGAGCAACTGGCGGTATAACTGCGTTGGCCACTGCGCTGAGAATGTTCTCGCGTCCTCCGGCGGAAATTTTCTGTGCGCGCTCGAAAGCTACGCGCTGCTCCTGTCCACCCAGCTGCTCCAGACCATCGCCCAGGGAGACCGTCCACACGGAAAGGTCGGTTTCCAACGGCCGAATGAACTGGGGGAGCAGAAAGTCATCGTAGTAACTGAGGTCTTCATCGTAGCTGTAGCCGTCCCGCTGCTTCGCTCTCTCCCGCTGGCGCAGCTCGTTACGCGCTGTTCCGACCGTGAAATAGAGCGCGCTCCCGTCATCGCTCCATTCGAAATCACGCACGTCGGCCGCGTTATGCGTGAGCTGCTGCTGAAGTCCGCCGTCCTGCCTACTGCGCCAGAGCTGTACTTCGCCATCGCGTCTCAGTGTATAGGCGAGCCATTGCCCATCGGGAGACCATCGGACGTCGCGACTCTCTATCACCCCTGCGACCAAGCCGTTGGGCGACACCCGCAGCCCTGCCTGACCTCCATCGCCTACTGGCGTCAGCGCCCCGCCTTGGGCGTTGCCGACAAACCATCCGGTACGATAATCATTCGCTGCGGTGTCAGCTTGGCGCACGAATATCGCGAAACGCCGACCATCGGGAGACAGGCCGAGTGTGTCGATACGACGCAACGCAGTCATATCTTGTATCGTTATCGATCGCAGAGGTGCGGGCGCGACATCGGGAATCGTCAACTGCAGGCTATCGGCGGCTACCGCACGATCGGTCCACGACAGAGCAATGGCAATCGTCGCAAGGATGACGAGACTGCCGCGACCAGCGGTCAGGAGTTTCATTAGAGCCTCGCGAATGCCGGAGTCAGCAGCGAAGAAGACAGCACTTCATTGCATGGTCTTCTAGCAAACCGATTCGATGAGCGCGCCGCCGCAGCATCACCAGGATTTGGTTACTTCCAGGGCAATCAAGCGGCCCAGTGGACTGGCATTGGTGGGATCGAACCCTTGATCTCCCAGATCCAGACGAAGAGCGGTACGTGGAGGATCCTCATCGAGCAGGTTCTGTACGCTGGCCGCTACGGTCAACCCCGATAACGGGCCACTGCTGAAACGGCTGGTAAAATCGTAGGCGATGCGCGTGTCGATGGTGGTGTAAGAGGAAATCGGAGCCGCCGGCGTCGCTCGATTATCCTTGTAAGAGTCGGCATGATTCACGAACAGGTGTGCGGCCCAGCCCGGCCGTTGCCAACCCAGGAAACCACGAACACGCCAATCCGGTGGGTTATAGATGGTCCCTACAGAATCGAAGGTCGCGCTGTCGGAGGTGACCTGCTGCTGCAGCTCCAGGATATAAGTACCGTTGAACCCCAAACTGAAAGTGCTACCTGCCGCGTCGAATTCGTACTGCAACGACATGTCCAAACCGTTAGTCCTCACCACACTCAGATTGCGCCTTCTGGTGTCGACGATCACGTCCACTGAATCGGGCGTGAAGTTCGTGTTGGATGTGAAATCCGGGTTGAACGCAAAGAAGCCCCTTCCCCGTAACCCTGCCGCGATCACCTCATTGACCTGAGCGGCTGTCGGGTCGCGGATGACCAGACTGCTGAAGGCGGCAGGATTCGCGAGCATGACTTCGGGAAAAGGCGGAGTGTCGATCCGGTCTGTGTACCTGATTCGATAGTAGTTGAGTGCGACCAACAGTCCCGGCGCCGCGTCAGGATAAAATTCCAGTCCGATGGATGAACTTTCCGACTCCTGCGGACCCAGCGCCTGCGCATCGATACCCACGGCCTGCAGTTGATATGAGACACCGGAGGGAGCCCCCTGATCGAGATTGAAAATGGCGGCCGCCAGATTGATGCCCTCGTTGTAATCGACGAGGTTGGGCGCCTTGTACGACGTCCCATAGCTACCTCTCAGGCGCAGGCCGTTCACCGGCTCCCACATCAATCCCACGCGCGGATCGAAGGAATGACCGAAGGAGGAGTAGTCGTCATAGCGGCCCGCGAGCGAAACTTCCAGGCGATGAATTCCCGTGACTGAATTGTCGCTGCCAATGATGGGAACATAGGTCTCTGCAAACGCACTGCGCACGATCTGTTCGGAATCGGCCTGCGAATTGATCAGGCCGGTCGACACCATGCGCTGCAGGTCCTCGTACGACTCGGATCGCCAATCGGCGCCGATTGCTATGCGCACACTGCCACCCGGCAGCTTGAACAACGCGCCATCGGCCTTGATCTGTGCCGCTTCGCTTTCGAACAATGACGCGAACACGAAATCCGAATTGACATTCCCCTGCAACTGATGCTGATCTTCATTGAGATCGTTTTTCGCATAAGAGCCGGAGACTTCTATCTGCCAACCACCTCCTGGCTGCCAGTCGACACCTACCGTGGCGTTGGCTTGTCGATTGATGAGATCCGTGCTTTCGCCGAAAGTCGTGCGGCCGGAGTAGTTGTAGCTATCGCGGTCGCTGTAGAGAGCTTCAGTAAACAGCTTTACCGTATCGGTAAGACTCTGCTTACCACTCAGCACCGCGGAATAGTTCTCGTCTCGCGGCAGCAGCGAACCGATGAGCGATGCCTTCGGGACGAAATCGCGGTCGCTCGACATGAGCAGATCGCGTTTGTAGTACTCCCCCGAGAACATCACGTTGCCCGAATCCCAGGCAGTACCCAACGCCTGGGTGAACCTATATTCCTTGACGCCGCCATCTGCCCAGCCGCTGCGCAAGCGTGTCTCCGCACCGTCGAAGTCATCGCGGAGAATGAAATTCACCACACCGCCAATGGCATCCGAGCCATAAAGGGCAGAGGCGCCATCTGTCAGAATCTCCACCTGCTGGATCGCTGATAGCGGCAAGGCCGAGATGTCGACGGAAGTTGACCTGGCGCCCGGAGCGATGCGGCGGCCATTCAGCAGGACCAGCGTCGTACCTTCACTGATACCACGAAGATTGAGGCTCGATCCCTGCGTACGAAAATCGGTCAGGCCGGGAATGACCGCAATGGTGCTTTGATTCGTCAGCGCGAAGTTCTGCGGCAGCGACTCGATGAGTCGCGTCGTCGTGCTGTACCCCGTCGAATCGATGTATTCCCTGTCCAGCACGGTGATCGGCACGGTGCTGTTGGTGATGCCACGAATCTGCGAACCGGTGACCACGACCTCCTCGAGTTCGGAGACCTCGTTTGAAACGGAACCGGCAGCGGCCCGGCGGTCGCGAGCAGAGGATTGTCCGCGCCCCTGCGCCAAACGAATGCGGTCGTTGGAGACAGTGGCGTTGCCCGTGATCTTCTGAATAGTGACCGTCTTGTCATCGAGATGCCTGAACGTCAGGCCCGTGCCTTCGAGCAGTTGCTTCAGTGCTTCATCCGCGCTCGCCTTGGTCTTGAGCGGCGGTGCCGACTTACCTTCGACCAGCTTGCCGTCGAAGATCACGTTGCTTTGGGTCTTCGCAGCGATGGCGCGCAGCGAATCCGCCAGCGGCTGCGCGGGCAATTCCAACTCATCGGGAGCTGCGGCTGAAGCAGTCGCGGTAGCGAGGATGGCCAGTAGGCTCAGTGCGATACGGGAAGTGGCTTTGGAAACGCGATGGCTGCTGTTCACGGCTGTCCCTGCTTTTAAGTTTGGGGTTCCAACGGTCGTGTAACGTTCCCTGTAGGGAATCTAATTATGCAATAGAGCGGACGGCGCGTCCGGGATACCTCAATTGTTGCGAGGGCCCGACAGAACGATCTGGCCATCGCTTCGAGTCATCTGCAACCCATAGGCCTGCGCAACTGCATTGGCGAAGTTCGCCGAGTCGCCGGCCTGGAACAGGCCGTTGATCGACAACTCGCCCACCTCGGGCTGCACGGTGATGACCTGGCGATTGTTATAGCGATTCATCTCAGCGGCTGCCGCGGAGAGCGTCATTTGATTCATGACGACCTGCCCGCGCCGCCAAGCCATTGACTCCTCAATGGAGGGAGTATCGATCTTCGGCGGCGCGCCTTCGACGAACGTCAGGCGCTGACCGGCCGTCAAAGTATAGACTCCCGGCTTCGATGGCGGCGCAGCTGGCGCGGTCGATGGGCCGGCAACATCGCCGGGGGCCACCTTCACCGGGTCCACCGATACCTTGCCTTCGACCAGGGTTACGACCAGGTTCTGCTGATCCCTGCGCACCACGAACGACGTGCCCAGCGCAGTGACCTGCCGTTCGCCGGCAGTGACGATGAACGGCCAGTCGGGACGCTTCGCGACATCGAACAGCGCTTCGCCCTTCGTCACATCCACGCGTCGAGCCTCGTCGGCATAGTTCACGACCACGCGCGTGGCTGTGTTGAGGAAAATGCGTGTGCCGTCGGTGAGCGTGACCTGGCGCTGTTCACCAATGCCGGTAGCGACGATATCGCCGCGCATGTATAGCGTGAGGCCGACAGCGAATATGGCGACGAGTGCAGTGACGGCGGTGCCAAAGTAGAAGAAGCGCGGCGACTGTCTTTGCGTTACCGCAGCGGCAAGAGGAACGACGCGACGCAATTGCTCGGCGTCGTCCCAGACATCCGTTACCAGTTCATATGCACGGGCGTTCAGAGGGTCGTGCGTCAGCCACTGACGCAGTCCATGCTTGACGTCCGGCCCGCGATCGTCGCCATGCAAACGGGTAAGCCATACGCTTGCTTCCGCCAGGATCTCAGCGGGAATCGTCGTGCGCGTTCGTCCTGTGGATGTTTGAGAACTCATTCCCGCTGTCGCTCAATCGCCAGAATCGTGACGGCGCTGGCGACGTGCTTTTCGACGGCGCTGACGCTGATGCCCAGGTGCCGGGCAATCTCGGCGTGGCTGAACCCCTGAAGACGGTGCATGAAAAACACTTCGCGAGTGCGGGGATTTCCCCGCTCCAGCGCATCTCTCATCCTGTAGAGACGCTGTTCAGCAATGCAAACCTCATCGGGGGTGGGGTTGGCGTCGACGAGGTCGAGGTCTTCGATGGAGGCATCCTCGTATTGATCGCGCCTGGCATAACGATGTGCATCCACCGCCAGGTTCATCGCTGTGCGCTTCAGAAAGGCTTCCTGGTTTTCGACTACACCGCCCTGGCGCGTATAAATATGCATGCGCAGGACAGCTTCCTGCACTAGATCCTCGGCATGTTCGGGTGTCGCGCCGCGCCGGCGTAACAGCTGCTGCAATCTGCGTAGTTGTCCCAAGAACACATGCATGATTACTACGATGACACGACCACGACGCAGTGCCAAGTCGCAACTGCGATGGGATTTACCGGCGAAAACGTTGAGTACAATGAGGTCCGCGGTGTGGCTGGGGTGCCGTGCGGTTTTGGGTTTTCGAAGGTGGGGAATGGCGGGTGTTGTGACTGCAACACGGTGGAGAGGCGGCGCGGAGCGTCGAGTTGCGGCTGGGCTATAGGCTACTCGTCGTCGGTTTCTACCGAACGCGACGACTCGCCGATCATCCACGCGATGCCAAATCCGCCAGCGAGGTAATTTTGCTGTTTCACCAGGGGACTGTCGACGAAGGCCGCGCCCGCGAGCGTATCGTAGCGAACATAGCCGCCGACCCAGTACCGGGGGAAGCGCTTCGACAGCGAGACGATGAAGTGGGCGCCGGAGTAGCCGCCGCCCGCGTCGTATTCAGGACGACCCGGCCGCACGTCACGCGCCGTCACAGAATAGAAATAGTCGTGGAATTTGTCGTCGGCGAAGATCGGCCCGGCGCCCACGCCGAAATTCCAGCCGGTGTAGCCGGCAACATCGGCAACGTCCAGGTTCACCCGCGGCGCAAAGACGACGCCGATCGAGCGAGGCGAGCTTTCGACCGTGAGCGGCCCACGCAGCGGCATGACGACATCCAGCTTCATGCGCTCATCGGGAGATCGCCACACGTGCAGGTCGAATGAAGGTCCCAGCTCCACTGTAGGCTTGAGATCACGCATGCCGCGACGTGCGGCATTGTCTTCACTGCGAACCGGGATCGTGGCGTTGGCGCTGATGCTGAGCTCTACGTACTTGCGATTGAACAGTTCCCCGCGCACACCATCGCGATCCGCTTTGAGAAACTCGCCCCGGTAGACGAAGTAAGGCACCGGCACCGGGAACACCTGCGCTTCGTCCGAGCCACGATAATCCGGGAAGCGCAGTGCGCCGATGCCGAGCCCTGCTTCCCACAGCGGTTTCTGCTCGGCATGAACGTTGAACGACGCAGCTACCGCAGCCGCGAACGCGATGCTGCGATAACGCGTGGTGCTCATGAATACAACGGCCGGATCACAGTAGTTTGACGATGTCTTTTTCGATGTCCGCGGGCGCAGTCGCCGGCGCGAACCGCGATGTCACCTTGCCGCTGCGATCGATGAGGAACTTGGTGAAGTTCCATTTGATGCCTTCCGTGCCGAGCACGCCCGGTGCGGATTTCTTCAGCCACTGGTACAGCGGATGTGCGGCATCGCCGTTCACGTCCACCTTCTCGTACATTGGAAAGCTCACCCCGTAGTTCTTCTGGCAGAACGCGCCGATCTCTTCCGCGGTACCGGGGTCCTGCCCACCGAACTGGTTGCAGGGGAAGCCCAGCACTTCGAGCCCCTGCTCGTGAAACTTGCCGTACAGCTTCTCGAGCCCTTCGAACTGCGGGGTATAGCCGCACTTGCTCGCCGTATTCACCACCAGCAAGACCTTGCCGGTGAATTCGCTCAGCGGGCGCGGCTGGCCGGTCAGCGAGTTCGCATTGAAGTCGTAGGCGGTTGTCATGATTCCCCCGGTGCTGCCGATAATAAGCCGTGTTTCTAACACAGCCGCCGCGAAAAACCGATAATCCGCTTCCCCTTCCTTGCTTTGCGTTCCCCGGCCGATGTCCACTGTCTGGCACTTCTTCGTACTTTCCGCTCCCCTGTTCGCCATCATCCTGGTGGGTTACATCCTGGCGTTCTGGCGGCACTGGCGCCGCAGCTGGACGCAGGCGGGATCCAGATTCGTATTCACCGTGGCGCTACCCGCGCTGCTGTTTCACATGATGTGCGACCTGCCCTCGCTGCCGCCGGTGGATGCGCGCTTGCTGGTGGCCTTCTTCGGCGGATGCCTGATCGTCTTCGTGCTCGGCCGGCTGGTTGCGGCTAAGGTGTTCGCACTTGACGGCGTCTCGCAATCCGTCTTCGCGCTGGGCGGCATCTTCTCCAACAACCTGCTGCTTGGGCTGCCCCTGGCGCGGCTCACGCTCGGGCCCGCGTCACTGCCTTCCGTGGCGCTGGTGCTGGTCTTCAATTCGGTGGTGCTCTGGACGCTGGTCACCGTCTCGGTGGAGTGGGCGCTGCACGGCGAATTCACCCTGCGCGGCATGGGAAAGACCGCCGTCAGCCTGCTGACCAATCCCATCGTCGCCGCCATTCTCGCGGGCACTGCCTTCGGGTTCGCCGGCTTCAAACTACCGGGCCCCGTCGAGGTGGCATTGGATGTGGTGGGACAGATGGCGGCGCCCGCGGCGCTCATCGTGCTGGGACTGGGATTGCGGGAGTACGGGTTGCGCAGCGGCTTGCAGCAGAGCCTGGCGATCTGTGCGCTCAAACTCATCGTGCAACCGCTCGTAGTGTGGGCCCTCGCGCTCGCGGTCGGCCTGCCGCAACTCGAAACCACCGTGGTCGTGCTGCTCGCATCCATGTCGGTTGGGGCGAATGTTTACCTGATGTCGAACCAGTTCCAGACCCTGCAAGGCACGATTGCGAACAGCATGGTCATCTCGACGGCATTCGCCGCCTTGACGACGCCGCTGCTGCTAGCGCTGGTGATCGCCCTTGGCTGATGCGTCGAGCGACGCTGAGATGATACGAACAGCGACAGCCGCGCCATCTTCACTGGCGATGATGTTGGCCACTGCCTGCGCTCGCATTGCAATCGTCTTGTCGTCGATGAGCCGACGCAATTCCGTAGCGACACGGCGAGCCCGATAACGTCTCACCGGCAGCATGATGCCGACACCCAGTCTTTGTACGCGAGCGGCGTTGTCCGGCTGATCGACCAGGTACGGCGCGATCAATTGCGGTCGACCGGCCCGCAACGCTTGCGCAGTCGTCCCGACACCACCGTGATGCACGATCACGGCAGCACGCGGGAACAGCATCGAATACGGCGCATAGCTGCAAATGAAAACCCGATCGGAAGCATGCGACTGCCAGCGATCGCGTTGCTCCTCGTCAAGCACGAAAAAGGCACGCATGCCCAGAGCGGTCGTCGCTTCGAGGCTCGCACGGATGAAATCAGTGGCGTCGTGAATCGCTGAAGTGCCCAACGTAAACACCAGAGGCCGCGCGCCGTTCGCAAGATAGGCATCCAATCCGGGCACTGCGGGCACATCGCCACCGGACTGCGCATCGTAGAAAGCGAAGCCGACGATGCTCGTGCGAGCCGGATGATCGGGCTGCGGCGATCCCAGCACCGATGAATAAAGCGCGATGACGCCCTCATCCGCGAATTGGCTTTCGAAAAAGGGATGAGCCGGACTTGCAGGCAAGCCGACCTCACTTCGCAATTTATCGATCGGCCGAGCCCACGCGCGGGATGCACGCTTCATGAGATGAATGAACGCACGCGTCACACCCGGCCCGCGTCTATAGATCCAGCGCATCAAGCCTGGCAACGGCGCGAGTTCCGAAGGATCGAAGACTGACAGCAGCGCCATCGGTTGCAGCACTACGGAGATGTGCGGCACGCGCAGTTTTTCCGCCGCCACTTTCGTGGCCAGCGCCGTCGTGTGAGTTACAGCGAAAGCAGCGCCGTCGAGAACGACCAGGGAGTCTTCGTAGGATTCACGCAGGTACGGAAGCAACATCTTGCGTAAGACGTAGTCCGGTCGCTGCGCCACCTTGCGGACCATTTGCGTGCGCGTCAGGTGCAGGTCGCGCTCGATCTCTTCCTGCTCGGGTCGCAGTCGATGGAACGCGATGCCTTCGGACTCGACCTTGAAGCGATACATGCTGCTGGTGGCGATGACCGGCTCGAAGCCGGCATCGCGAAGGCGCAGCGCGAGAGCGATGAAGGGATGCAGGTCGCCGTGAGTGCCGAACGTCGCAAGAACGATCCTGCGACGCGCAGTCACGGTGTCGATGCCAATCTCTACTCAGCGGCCCGTCGCGCCCGCTCGATGGCATGGAGGATCATGCTCTTGGCTTCCTTCTCATCGCCCCAACCCGTGACCTTGACCCACTTGGTGGTTTCGAGATCCTTGTAGTGTTGAAAGAAATGCTCGATCTGCTTGAGCGTGATGTCGGGAAGATCGGTGTAGGTGAGCACCTTCTCGTAACGTCGCGTCAGGCGGGTGACCGGGACGGCGATGATCTTTTCATCGTGCCCGGCCTCGTCTTCCATCTTGAGAACCCCGACGGGGCGCACCGCCACCATCGCACCGGGAACGATGCCGCGCTGGTTGGCGATCAGGACATCGCAAGGGTCGCCGTCGTCAGACAGCGTATGCGGGATGAATCCGTAGTTACCCGGGTAGCGCATGGACGTATAGAGAAAGCGGTCCACCACCAGCGTGCCGGAAGCCTTGTCCATCTCGTACTTGATCGGTTCGCCGCCCACCGGCACCTCGACGATCACATTTACTTCGTCGGGGGGGTTCCGGCCAATCGAAATCGCGTCGAGACGCATGCCAACTCCTACAGGGATGAGAAAAGTCGCCGGATTATATCGATCGCCCGCGCCCGCGCAGTGTGAATCGGTACCGGTCTTGCGGATCGGAAGGCCTTTTTACTGTCCAGCGGATGAAACTACCGTGCGTCGAGCACGTTTGCCTGTACCTGTGCGGAGAATGCCCATGCATCGGATCCTGTCCGGCTCGCTCGTACTGTCCACACTGCTGCTGACCGCATGTCAGTCCGCTCCGATGGGCACTCCCATCGCTCCGGTGAGCCAGGTCGATCTGCCCAGGTACATGGGCAAATGGTACGTACTCGCCCACATTCCGGCCTTCATCGAAAAACAAGCATTCAATGCGGTCGAGTCCTACGAGCTGACGCCGGAGGGCGAGATCGCAACCACCTTCACTTTTCGCAAGGGCGCGTTCGACGGGCCGCTGAAGACCTACAAGCCCAAGGGCTTCGTTCGCGACACCAACTCGAACGCAGTGTGGGACATGCAGTTCATCTGGCCCATCAAGGCGGAGTACCTGATCGCCGGACTGGATGCGGGTTACACGCAGACCATCGTCGCGCGCAACAAACGCGACTATGTCTGGATCATGGCACGCACGCCGCAGATCCCTGAGAAAGACTACGAAGCATTGGTGCAGCAGGTTCGCGGCTACGGCTATGACATGAGCCGCTTGCGTCGCGTGCCTCAGCAGTGGCCCTGACCGCAGAGAGATCTATTCGAGCGCGAACCCTGTATGGGAGATGGCAACGCGACGATAGTCGCTGCCGTCACATCGCGAGCAGCGTCGCCGTCACCGGGCCGTTCTCATCGTAGGCAAGCACGAACTCGACCTCGATGTCGTCCGAGCTTTCAGGAGCTGGCGGTGGCGGCGCCGCCGGTGGCACTGGAGTCATACCCACCGGCGGCGTCGGTGGCCCCTGCATGGCGGGGTCCGCCGTTTCGCCAATGCATCCGGTGAGGAAGGCCATGCCTCCCGCCAGGATGCCGATGAGTGCGAGTCTGTTCATTACATATCTCCGCTTCGGGCTGTCGCCCTTTGCCGCGCCATGAACAAACCATTCAAGGTCGGCGGCGGAATCGGATTCGCCCGTATTGCTCACCAGGCTCAACAAGATTGCCTGGTAAATCAGTCGTCAGAAACGGACACCTGCCGTGCCTGCGCACCACTGCGGATACTTCTGCATGACACGCGCGAACAGCGCCGACTGCGTAAATTCCAGCAGCCATCGCTGTAGAGCGGGCCAGGGCTGCGATGCGAACCATGTATCGTCGACACTGGCGAACTGGCGCACGAATGGAGCGATCGCCATGTCGGCGAGGGCAACTCGCCGGCCGGACAGATGCGTGTGCTGCGTCAACCGGTCGTTCAGCTCGATTAGAAATATCGCGCCTGCCGCTTTGTGCAATTCGCGATCGTCGGGGTGGCGGTCGGGATATTTATATCTATCCAGATGCTGCTTGAAATCATCGTCGCAGCGACGAACCAGTTCGAGCATGTCAGCGAGCGCGTCTTGCTCGGGTGCCAACCAGTGAGCTGGATCGTTGCGGGCCAAGGACCAGAGCATGATGTCGAGACTTTCGTCGATGACGCTATCGGGGAGCACGAGCACTGGGACCGTTCCCTTCGCCGATGCGGCGAGAAGTTCGAAAGGTTTATCGCGCAGGACGACTTCGCGGAGTTCACATGTTTGTTCGCTGATCGCGAGAGCCAGGCGAGCGCGCATTGCGTAAGGACAGCGACGGAAGGAGTAGAGGATGGGGTGCGTGGTGGTCATTTCTTGCTTCGCTTTGCCGGCTTCGCCGGGTGAGGGTCTCGCAGCGAAGCGCGCTCTTAATTCTGTCAAGGAGGTGCCGCACCGGACTGTGTCGACTCGACCCTGTACTCGCGCTTGCCGATGACCAGCCTTTTCCAGCGGGGCTCGCGGACGCCGATCGAGCCGGATGCGAAATCTTCCGCCAGCCCCTCAGCGTAACCCCGGTCGTCGGTCAACGTGCCGGCTTGAATCCATTGATCCGCGCGATGCTCGAAGAAAAACGCCTGCTGCGCGTCGACGAAAATGAATTCATCGTGGGTGTCGCCGTTCAGATCCGCGAACACGCCGAATGCCTGCTCGTCACGCTCCCGGGCCTGGCCTGTGAGCGTACGACTGCTTTTCTCATTCAGGAGTGCGATCACTCGCTGCTTGAGTGCGCTGTCGATGCTTGCACCGGCGGGAAACAGGATCATTGCAGCGAATCTCTCTTCGGGCGACGCTCTGACCAGCGGCTCCCACTCATGCTTCGCAGCCGTTGCCGCTGCAGCGGCCTTGCGGATTTCGGCAGCGCGCGGATGACCTTCGAGCTTGGCCAGGTCCGCAAGCCTCGCCCTGCCATACTCGCCGGCATTGAAACGCAGATACCTGAGCGAAGAATCGCGGATTTTCTCGTCCACGGATTCCTCCACGAGAACGAGCGCCGCCTGGCTGTCGGCAGCGAGACGATAAGGAGACAGCACCGGCGTCAAAGCGAGCGCGATTGCGCCGATCATTACGAGCGCGACGACGATATTGACCCGCGCAATGTCATTCATCCAACGTCCGCGTCGGCAAGCAGCGATGGCGTAGCCGATCGAGTACATCACCGCGGCGCTCGCCACGATGAAAGCCCATACACGTTCTACCGTGAGTCCGTAACGCGATGTCCGGACGTACAACGCATAGAGCGCCGTCAACGCAACGATCGTCGTCAATGGAACCACCACGCGCAGCGAGATCGCGATCCATCGTGGATATGGACGTTCGACGTTGCCATCGCGATACGCTGCATTGATCAACAGCACGATCACCGCTACCAGCCATAGCAGCCATGCAGCGCCAATGGCACGCTGCCCAGTCGCAAACAGTCCAGGCAATTTCAATATCAGCGCCGCTGTGAACAGGGCGAGGATCACGCCTGCCACGATGGCCAGCCACTTCAATACATTCAGCAATTGCTCGAGCACGATGGCGGTGAAGCGCTCGACCGATCCGATGAGATGCAGTGCGAGCCCGAAGGCGATCGATGTCACCGGGTAGATGAACACGGGCTCGCGAAACAAGTCGCGAAAGAAATCGATGCCCAGCAACTTGAATAGCACTTGCCACAACATCAACAGCAGCCACAGCGCACCGGTAAAGACTGCGGCTTCCGCGAGAGCGATCTTGTTGCGCCAGGCCGTAGCGAACAGCGCTTCGTATCGGAGCCGCCACGATCCGCTGTCCAGGCGCGCCTGGAGAAACGGTAACGCCAGCAGCCACAACACACTCATTTCCACCGCCAGCGGCATGAAAAATCCGGGATTGTCCGCTGCTTCCTTCGGACTGGTATCGCCGGTATGCCAGCCCATGTAAAACAGGCAGATCGCAAGCAGCGTCACGATGCCCGCTGCGAGAGGTTTACGTATGTGCTCTGCCAGCAATTGAATCGACACCGGGATCAGCAGCGCGATCGAATACAGTCCGATGAGAACTGCCGGGTCGGTCGCCGGCCAGTGCTTGTGATCGATGGACAGGTGCAGGCCGTACAGCACCCAACCCTGGACGACGGCTGCAATCAGAATGATGGGTAACGCTTTACGCGATGCGGCGCGCTCTTGATCTTCCATGCCCCGGCTCCGTGTGAACGAGAGGTCGGGAGTATCCGCAGCGATTGTGGCATTCCGGTGGCGGCGCGCCGGAGCCTTCATGCCGCCCTAGAGATTCTCGCCCACCGTGCGTGCGCGTTTCGCCAGCCCGTAATCGACGCCGGCGCCGAAGCCCGTATCGATCGCTTTTTTTTTCACTTCATCGGGACTGCGCTGCAGTTGCCCGGCGAGACGGAACAGGATCTCGTCCGCATGCTGCCAACTGATCGCCACGCGCCCTTGCAACGCCTCGGCAATCATCAGCGTCTCGTTCGGCTGCCAGTCGCCTTCGCGCTGCTGCAACGCGCGCGCCATCGCGTCCTCGAGCACTGCGGTCAGGATCTTCTTGTGCTGTACCGGAATACTGCTGGTCGCAAGATATTGGAGGGTTTCGCGAATCGCTGGCAGGTCGTTATCCATACATAACGTTGTACGCCGATTCGATGGCGGGCGCTTCCCTTTTACCGCGGTGCCGGGGACGCTTTTTATCTCTCTACCTCTCCCGGTTTCGGGAAAGGTGGCGCGCCTTCGCGCCGGTGAGGGCTTCCAGCCGCAAACCTCACTCTCTGCGCAATCGGCGGATGATCGTAAGTCCACCACACCCACAGCGGATGTGGCGTCGGATACGCCAATCCCTTCTCACCCAGCTTCTGAAAAGCCTGCGCCGCGACGGTGGATGAGTCCGGCACCAACCCATCGATGATCGCCAGTGCGTAGGCGTCCGCCTCGTGCTCCATGTAACGCACGGCGCCGCTGACCACTGGCTGCGCAACTACACTGGCCACGGTAAAAATCAACAGCAGCACGGGCAACGATGCCCAATCGGCGCTATCGCGCACTCCCCAGCGCGGGCCCCAACGCCGGATCATGCCGCCGATCAACCGATGGCACAGATAGAACACCAACAGTAATCCACCGATGGCCAACGCCAGTCCTTTCCAGATGTGGTTGAGCACGTAATGGCCCTGCTCATGGCCGAACACGAACATGGTCTGCGGAATGGTCAGGTCGCGCGAAGTGTTGTCCCAGACGACCACGCGCTTGCTCGCTCCGATGCCCGTCACGTAAGCGTTGTATGTAGTCACCTTGTCGCTGGCGCGCATTTCGAACATGCGCGAGCGATCGATGGACAGGCCGCCGCGATGAATGACTTTCTCCAACTCGACCATGAGCTGCGGCTGCTTGGCGGCGAGCGGCTCGAACTTGTTGAACAGCGGATCGATGATCATGGGCTGGATGAAGACGATCAGCAGCAACACCGGAATCATCGCGAGCCAGCCGTAAAACCACCAGCGTTGGGGACTGCGCCGCAGGATGCCGTACAGACCCCAGATCAGCAGCGTGGCAATCACGACGCCGATGATTTCGTTCTTGCACCAGTCCCAGACCCAGGAACCCCAGCCCTGCACCGACAATCCGTAACTCATCGCGAGCGAGTGACGATAGATGTTGTCTGGCAGGCTCAGGACATCGATGGTGAGAATCAGCAGTGGCGCGAAAATGAGAGCCTGTACGAAGCGGCGTGCACTCGCCCGCTCGGCCCAATCCCGATAGCGGGCGGCGATGCGGAAATTCAGTAGCAGGATCAACAGGACGATGCCGTAGATGGTGCCCACCGCGAACGTCAGCATGCGCGTGTGGTACAGCGCTTCGGACTTCTTCAGCAGATCGGGCGGGAGGTGATATTCGATGGGCGCAAATGCGGCGGTCGCAGTTGCCCCGGCGGGTTCAGATGTCTGGGCCGATACGAAGAAAGCAGTGAGCAGCAGGCACAGGATCGCCAGGGTTCGCATCGGACCTCTACGTGCGTATCTCTTGTCTCCTCCCCCGGTGACCGGGGGAGGAGGTGAAACGCTATGTCTGCACCATCGCATCGCTATGAATGGTGGTGCGTCCGGCATCCGCGAGCAGCGAGCCCTGGATGACGCCGTGGACATCCACTTCGCCACCCAGATTGCGCAGCTTGCCTTGCACGATGCCGCTGATTTCGACGACCGCGCGTGCTTCCACTTCGACATCGCCGGTGCAGACTCCCTTGAGCTGCAGATGTCCTTCGGGCTTCACGGTGATGTCGCCGTGACAGATCCCGAACAGTTCGAAGTGGTCCGTCACCTCCAGATCCCCTTCGATGATGTTGAACTCCCGGTGCATGGTCGCCTCCACGAGATTGAGCGGATCAAGGAAACAGCCCTAGCTTGCCCGATTCCCGAATGAAAATGGAGAGGGTCATTGCAACCGCGGCATCGAGTCCCCATGCAGGAAGCTACGGAATGTCCCGATGGCGGGTTCGCTGCACGTTGTTGTTGCCGTACGACGCGAATGGCGGATGTTGCCCGTGATATGTCAACACCCAACGCCACCAATGGTCTAAGCCTCCCGCGACGGCAACGCATTCTCATGGCACTGACGGAAATCTATCATTCACCCCGGCTCGGGGATTGCGAGCAGCGTGCATTCGTTCTCAAGGCGGTCGGGATCGACTTCGCCGTCTATGAACGCGACGACCTGTTCGGCCTGCTGGTTCCCGAAGAACTGGCCGACACCGCCATCGGGCACCTGCGAAGTTATGACGAAGAAAGCCGTGTCGTCGTGCTGCCGCCGACGCCGCTACCCGTACACCCCAATGCATGGGTCGGAGCAGTCGTCTACATCGCAGCGCTCCTGGGCGTCGCCTGGCTGGCCGGCGAAAAATACGGCGGCGTGGATTGGTTAGATACCGGCGCGCTCACTCACGCTGCGGCCAGCAGCAACGAATGGTGGCGGGTGGTCACGGCGCTCACGTTGCACGCCGACCTGGGGCACATGCTCGGCAATATCGCGTTCGGTGCGCCGTTCGGATTCTTTGCAGCACAACTGCTCGGTACGGGCTGCGCCTGGGCCAGCATTCTCATCGCAGCGGCGTTCGGCAATTTTCTCGACGCCGCGCTGATGCCTGATCAACAGCAGACCATCGGCGCGTCCACCGCTGTCTTCGCCATGCTGGGGCTGGTCGCAGCTTATGCATGGCGCAAGGGATCAGGTGACTCGCGGCGTTGGGCTCATCGCTGGGGGCCGTTGATAGCCGGCATTGCATTGCTAGGCGTCACTGGCGCAGGCGGCGAACACACCGATGTGCTGGCTCATCTCAGCGGTTTCATCGCGGGCGTCACGCTCGGCGTGGTGCACGGACATCTGCGAACGCCATGGCTCGATAGCAAACCCGCGCAATCCATTGCGGGCGCGATGTCACTCGCAACGGTGGCGGGTGCATGGCTGTGGGCACTCTCGAGGGTGAGTTAGAAATCGCCCGCATCGACGATGACGCGTAGACCGTCGCGCGTCTCAAGCCATTCGCGATTGCGCGCGTGCAGTACGCTCTGCGCATCGAAGCGATTCAAAAAAACCGTGACCTTTGCGAACGCCAGCGATTCGATGACCAGGCGTACGGCATTGATGGTGCCGAGCCCTGCATCGGCCACCAACAATACTTCGTCCGGAGCAACGCGGCGCACGAGATCGCGGCAGTCGCCATCGTGAGCGATCGGTGAACGCAGGCCACCGGCAGTTTCAATGAGACCCAGGTCGGTGCCTGCGGGCCACTGGATCTCTGCGAGCAGCGCATCGAGCAGCAACGGCGGCCTGTTCAACAACTCTGCAGCGATCGGCGGCGCCATGGCGATGGGGTACCAGCGGTGCGGCGGGCATACTGCTTCTGCAGCCTCGCCGCTCGCGTCGGCGAGAAGCTCCGCATCTGTAGGCGCTGTGCTGTGAGGATCGAACGATTGCGCCGGCTTGCGAGCCGCGACACGCAGTTGCTGCTTCCTTGCCTGCAGCAGCAGCTTCGATGACACCCAGGTCTTGCCGACCTCGGTGCCGGTGCCGATGACAACGACGAGACGCGCTGGTCGATCAGCGGCTGGCATCGAGAAATCCGCAATTCGCCGGCAGCTGTTCGCTCAAAGCTAGTTTCAATCGTTGCACCATTTCGTCGGTATGCGCTGTCGACAACGCGATTCTCAGCCGCGCCGTCCCGACTGGCACTGTTGGCGGACGAATCGCCGGCACCCACAAGCCCGCTTCGAGCAGCCGCTTCGCCGCGGCCACTGCGATTGCCTCTTCGCCGAGAATGATGGGAATGATGGGCGACGGATGCGCGACGATGAGTTGATCGATGAGATAGCGCAGGCGCTCGCGAAGTGCTTCGCCTTCTTCACTGAGATAGACGTGCAGCGCTGCCAAGCCTGCGGCTGTATCCGCGGGACTTAGCCCAGTAGTGAAGATAAAAGCGCGGCCGCGATTGATGAGCAGGTCGATCAGCGCCGCCGACCCGGCAACCCAGCCGCCGAGCGCACCGAGCGTCTTCGACAACGTGCCTACTCGTAGCAACTGCAGTCCTTCGATCGCCGGCATTTCCGTGCCGAACACCGCATGTGCTTCATCAACCACCAACAAAGCATCGTGTCGCACGCAGAGTTCGGCAATCGCCTGGAGCGGCGCCACGTCGCCGTCCATGGAAAACACTACGTCAGTGACGACGATCTTAGGACCCGTCGCATTGAGCAGCAGGTCGCCGAGATGCTCGACATCGCAGTGACGAAACACTTTTACGTTCGCCGCCGCGAGCCGGCAACCGTCGATGATGGAAGCGTGATTCAACGCATCGCTGAAGATAGTGCCCGCGACACCGAGCGTCGACAGCACGGCGAGATTCGCGCTGAAGCCATTGGGAAACACGAGCGCGCGTTCCGTGTGCTTCCACTCAGCGATGGCCGCTTCGAGTTCGAGATGCACTGGACGCGTGCCGACGATGAGTCGCGACGCCGTGGCGCCGGTACCCCATCGATCGATGGCAGCATGCGCGGCGGCGCGAACCTGCGGATGACTGGCCAATCCCAGATAATCGTTGGAGGCAAACGTGACGATGTCGCGACCGTTCACTTTGCCGCTGACATCCGCACCGTCATACGCGATCAGGCTGCGCCAGCGTCCGTCGCGACGCACGGCAGCGAGCTGATCCTGCGCCCATGTTTCCCAATGACTCATGAAACGACCTCGTCGATGGCGACGGCCAGCGCATCCACGATGCGATCGATTTCCGCGGCAGTGATGGTCAACGGCGGCACCAGCGTGACGACATTGCCTAGCGATCGCGTCAGCACGCCACGACGAACCATGGCAGCTGCGATTTTACGCGCGGTGCGTGACGCTCCGGCCGCTTCGCTGATCTGAACGGCGCCCATCAATCCGACCAACCGGACTTCTTCGATGCAGCTGTTTGCCTGCGCGAGTGCTTTCAATGAAGCACGCAACTGCTCCGAGCGCGCGACGACGTTGTTCAATACTTTGCGTTCAGCGAACAGTTGCAGGTGACGCAAGGCAACGGCGGACGCGAGTGCGTTACCGCCGTAAGAATGACCGTGATAGAACGTGCGCTCGCTGAGGTCCGGGCCGAGGAAGGCATCGAAGACTCGTTGCGAAGCGACCGTCGCCGACATAGGCAAGTAGCCGCCGGTAATTCCCTTGCCGAGACACATCAGGTGCGGACGCAGTCCGCACTGCTCGGAAGCGAACATCGTTCCGGTACGGCCGAAACCGGTGGCGACTTCATCGCAGATCAACAATACACCCGTGCGCGCGCAGGCAGCAGCGATGCGATTGATTTCATCAGGCGCCGCGAACTGCATTCCTGCTGCGCCCTGCACCAGCGGCTCGATGATGACAGCGGCCAGTTCGTCTCGATGCCGCTCGATGAGTGCGGCGGCCGTCTCGAATGCGTGCGGCTCGTTGAACGAGGGCGCGCGGATCACCGGAAATCTCAGCGGATCGAACACGTCGGTGCCGAAGCCACCGGCGCCTACCGACAATGAGCCGACCGTGTCTCCGTGATAGGCGCCGCCGAATGCGAGATAGCGATTGCGGCCTTTGACGCCCGAGTTGGTCCAGTATTGAAATGCGATCTTCAATGCCTGCTCCACCGCGGCGGCGCCGTCGGATGCGAACAGGAAATGCGGCGAGTCGACCGGCACTACCAGCGCCAATGCTTCGGCAAACTCGATGACCGCGCGACCGCCGTTGCCCAACAACGTAGAGTGCGCGATGCGATCGATCTGGTCGCGCAATGCCTGGTCGAGTTCGGGCACGCGATGGCCCAGCGTCGTCACCCACAACGATGAAAAGGCATCCAGGTACCGCCGGCCTTCGACATCGATGAGCTCGCGCCCTTCGCCCCGTTCGACGATCACGGGCGCGTTGTCGGCATAGCAGTCCATCTGCGTGAACCCGTGCCAGACCACTGCTTTGTCCCGTTCAGTCCAGTTCATGTATGCACTCGTTGTTCGTCTTGAGAAGAGCGCGCAGGCTAATGGCGTGCGTCGTCGCAGTCAAAGGTACCCTCACCGGCGCGAAGCGCGCCATCTCTCCTGGAAGCCGGGAGAGGTACAGTTTATGAATGCGAGCTGACGAATTCCGTTCAGTTTGGGATCAGCAGCTTGGGCCGATAGTAGGCCCCATGTCGGCAAAGTCCGATGTTGTTGAGGAAGCCCAAGATGAAAACTCTTCTCGCTGCTGCAGTCTCGCTCTCGCTGATCGCAGGCGCCGTCACGCCTGCTTATGCGGACAATCGCGACCACGATCGACAGCAGTGGCGCAACGATGACCGCCATCACGATGGCCGGCATGACGACCGGAACGATCACGATCGCAACCGCGGCCATGACAACGATCGTCGCGATTATCGTTCGGGTTACATCGAAGGTCGCCGCGACCAGCATCGTTACGACGCAGGTCGGTACGTCGTGCCGCGCGGTTACCAGGCTCGTTCCTGGCACCGTGGCGATCGCCTGCCGCCGGCCTACTACTCGAGTCGTTACGTGATCAACGACTATCGCGCGTATCGGCTGTATGCGCCGTCGCGAGGCCAGCATTGGGTCCGCGTCAATAACGATGTGTTACTGACAGCGGTGGCGACCGGCGCGGTGATCGCGGTGGTGAGTGGTTTGTTTCATTGAAGTGGATAAATGAAGCGTCTCACTCTTAACTTCCTCCCCCGGTCGCCGGGGGAGGACCGAGGTGGGGGCGTCTGAATCTTAGTCAAACGCTGGGGAAGACCCAGACGCCCCCTCCTTAATCCTCCCCCGGGCGGCCGGGGGAGGAAATAAGAAAAGGGCGGGAGAGGCTACGCCAGCGTCGCCCAGAATTCTTCGATCTTCTTCCTCAGCGCCGCATCCGGCAGCCGCCCACGCCCCGCGCGCTGATTGTCCTGCAAGTGCGAAAGCTTCGTCGTCCCCGGAATCACCGCAGTGACTGCAGGATGCGAGATGTTGTACTTGAGCAGTAACTGCGCCCAACTGGTGACGTCGATATCTGCGGCCCACGCCGGCAACGGCTTGTCCGCAACTTTCGACAGCACGTTACCGCGACGTCCTCCCAGCGGCACGTTGATCAATACGGCGATACCCTTGTCGAGCGCCATAGGAAGAATCTCATCGCCGGCGCCGCGGTTGTCGATCGAGTAGTCCACCTGGATGAAATCGAGCGGCAGCTTGGCGATGGCATCCTTGAGCTGCGGATACTGATCGTCGGTCGACGTAGTCACGCCAATGTAGCGGACCTTCTTCGCCTGTTTCCATTCCTTCAGCACCGGGAACAGTTCGTTCAGGCCGTTGAAGTTGTGGATCTGCAGCAGGTCGATGCGATCCACCTGCAGGCGCTTGAACGACTCCTCGACCACCGCCACCGGTTGCGACAGGTCGCCGCGCATCGGCGTCTTGGTGGCAATGAACAGCTTGTCCCGGTTGCCCAGCTCCTTCACCAACTGCCCGATGACGACTTCCGCCTCGCCGTAGCCGCGCGCGGTGTCGACGAGCTTGCCGCCGAGCTTAGGCATGTTCAGCAACACTTCCTTGCGGGTCGCGAGTTCTTCCGGCGCCGTCACGCTGTACTGATTGGTGCCCAGCCCGATCACGGGGAGCTTCTCGCCGCTGGAGGGGATGGTCTTGGTGATCAACGGCAAACTCGATCCGCTGTCCGCACCCCACGCCGCATAGCTACCCAGGGCCATGCCGACACCCGCCGCCAATCCACCTTTCATGATGTCTCTGCGGGACGCGCGCGTATTGAATCGCATATCGAACCTCTGGCTTGGCGTGGATGGCCCTGTGCGGATGGCCTGTGTGGATGCTCTGTGCAGACGCGAGCCGATAATCCGACCCTACTCAGGCTGCCGGGGACGGCAATATAAATGCGGCGACTGCGACTTGTCGCCAACCTTGCGGGAATGGCCGGCGTTGAAAAAGTTCTAAGCTCCAGGCGGCGGCGCCGTCATTTCACCGGCGGCGGCTGGTCCCGGAGCACTTTGAATCCCTGCGCCAGGTAGGGCGTTTCAGCAAAGCAGCTGGAAGGAATGCCGCGATGTTCGGTGTAGTGCAGCTGGATGTTCTGCCCCACGGCTGCAGCCAGCTGCTTGGCCAGCTCCTCGCTGCGAACGCTGAAATAAGAGATCTGCGGCGCCAGCCCACCGACGACATACTGCGCGAGTTCGCCCTCGTAGGTCTTGCACAGCCAGCCCTTCCTGGAGAACTTCTGCAGCGTGCCGTAGCGGTCCCCTTCCGAATAGGACCACGACAGCGAAAACCAGGTCCACAGCCCGATGCCGAGCACGACGAGCAGCACCAGGGTAAGGAATACCTTGCCGACCAAACTGCCCGCCCGTCCAGTATCGAATGCCATCGTTGCCCCCATTCGACCGGTTGGTCGTGAGCGCGGGAGCATAGCACCGGGCGTGCGGGGAGACGGGGTCCGTGAGCGGGCTGTACTGGAAACTATTTCCCGCAACTGTGCAGTCAGGCTGCCCGGCGAAGCTGAGTAGAATGACTCACGATGAACGCCATCACCCTGCGCTCGCTCGCCGCCTTCCCGGATCAACTCGAAGCGCATTACGCGGCCATTCCCGCCGCATTCAAGCATTGGACGCCGGCATCGTGGGATGGTGTGCCGAGCGAGGCGTTCACGGCCATCGAGCATGTCTGTCACGTCCGCGACATCGAGATCGAGGGCTATCACGTGCGCTTGCGACGGACGCTGAGCGAATCGCATCCGTTGTTGCCGTCGATCGCGAGCGAGGCCATTGCGGTCGAGCGCGCTTACGGTACGTCGAACGCGGAAGCGGCATTGGTTGCCTTTCGCAAGGCTCGCGCCGAGACGCTCGAACTACTCAACGGCCTCAGTGCGCAACAGTACGATCGCACCGCGGAGTTCGAAGGTTACGGGCCGCTGACGTTGCGCAGCCTGGTGCATTATCTATGCAGCCACGATCAGCAGCACCTGGCAGGGCTGCAGTGGCTGCTTGGGAGGATCGAGGCGCAGCGCCTGGAAAGATTCTAAGGAACGCCGCCAGTCGCGCCGCCTGCCTTCTGAAACGTTCCCAGCCGATCCAGGATCTCCTGGTACTTCTGATCCGCCGCCGCAACCCGCGGCTTGAGCAGAGGACGCTGCTGCA
>JBEVKB010000052.1:0-20570 GCA_040509875.1 Steroidobacteraceae bacterium
GACTTTCGGTGATGCGCGTTGGGTGACGCGTTGCGGCAGCAGGTGCCGGGGGACAGGTCAACGGTTGGTGTTCTTCGCTTCGCGAAATAAACAATCCGCCCCTCAACCCCGAGCCAGAAATCTCCCGCTACGCCCCGGTGTCGCACCGTTCTGTGTCCAGGACAGCCTGCCATTCACGAACACATGCACGATACCTTCCGCCAACTGCGCAGGAGCTGCATACGTAGCGCGGTCGATCACCGTCTCCGGGTTGAATACGGTGACATCCGCCTTCATGCCCACGGCAATCAGTCCGCGTTCCGGCAGCGAAAACGTCGCCGCCGACAACCCAGTCATCTTGTGAACCGCCGTCTCCAGGCTGATCGTTTTCAAATCCCGCGCGTAGCGACCCAGCACGCGCGGAAACGTGCCCCACAATCGTGGATGCGGCAATGAATCGTGCGGCAATCCGTCGGAGCCGATCATGCAGCAGCTGTGTTGCATGATCTCCCGCATATCCTGCTCGTGCATCTGGAAGTAGCTCGCGCCACCGGGCATCAGCCGCTCGGCGGCCTCCGCCTGGGTCATCCCCCATTCCTCGGCGATGGTCTTCAACGCGCGGCCTGCCATCTCGGGATGAGGCGTCGACCAGTTGATCAGGATCTCTACTTCGCCGTCGGCCAGGTCCGGACGTATGACAGTGGAACCGGCCGTATATGGATAGCAGTCGAAATGAACAGGCTGCGTCTGGCGGGCTGCGTCGATGACACGCAGAGTCTCGGCAGCTTTCCCCCAATTGCGCACACCCGCGCATTTGAGATGCGACAGGATCAACGGCGTGCGCGGCCGGGTCGCTGCAAACGCTTCCTGCAATGCCTCTGCCATGTGTTCGCGCTCGTCGCGAATATGAGCGGTGCAGACGGCGCCAGCGTGACCAACCGTCCGCGCCAGTGCGGTCAACTCGTTGACGTCGGCGGCCTGGGCGGGAGCGTAGAACACGCCGGAACTCATGCCGACGGCGCCTTGGTCGAGAGCCTGTCGCAACAGCATATTCATCTGTTCGAGTTCGGACGCGGTGGCAGGCCGATCGAGATCCTCGACGCAACGCATGCGAAGCGTCGAATGTCCGATGAGCGCAGCGACGTTTACGCGCGGCGACGCAATCTCGATCGCCTTGCGATAGGAGGCGAAGGTGTCGTAAGCGAAATCATGCTGCTGCCCGAGCAGGTTGAACGGTTCGCTGACGCCCTCGTGAAAGCGCAGCGGCGCAGCCGAGATGCCGCAATTGCCGACGATCAGCGTGGTGATGCCCTGGCTGATCTTGGGCGTCATGTCCGGCTGGGTGATGCAGATCAGGTCGTCATGCGTGTGGACGTCTATGAATCCCGGCGCCACCGCGAGGCCGCTCACGTCGATGACCCGATCCGCTGCGAATCTCGACACGTCGCCAATGGCGACGATCGTATCGTCACTCACCGCTACGTCAGCAGCAAAGCCCGGCTGGCCGCTGCCATCGATGACCAATCCTCCTTTGAGGACGACATCGGCGCGAAGGATGCTTGGTGGCATGCGATGGATTTTCAGAAGAACGTCTTGAGGCCGCCGACCACCGTGTAGTCGTCGTCGACTTCCATCAGCAGCGACCACTTGTCGAACGTAGTGCAGGGATGCGAGATGTCGAAGCCCAGCAGGTCGCCGACTGCCAGGTCTGCGTTGGCGGGGACGGTCAGGTAAGCATGCTGGTCATTGAGTTTGTCGACGACCAAACCGTCGATGGAGGAGGGCACATCGTGCTTGCCTTCGCGAAACCACCAGCGAGCCATGGGCAGGTCGATGTCGTAAGAGACGTCGCGCTTGCCCATCAACACGATGGCTTGGTTCGGCTGCGGCCGCGAAATCACGCGCGACCAGACTTCGAGCGCAGGAATGAGGTTGGGCGCGGGCCTCTCTATGGCCCGGAGCCGGATGCGCGTGAGCAGGCGACGATAGAAGCCGCTGTCATGTGTCACATAACATCCGCTGCGCAGGATCGGCACCACGCCCGGCGCCTGGCCCGACAGAACATGCGCAACCAGATCGTAGTAAGCCGAACCGCCAGCGCTGACGATGATCTGGTCTGGAGCCGCGAACAGCTTATCCGCAGCAAGGGACTCGTAGAGGCGCAGGACCCTCTGCAGGTAAGCCGACACCGCGGTGGCGTCCTGCCCGGCTTGATCGCTGACAATGAGTCCTTCATAACCTTCCACGCCGTGAAGCTCGACATGCGACAGGGCATGAATCGCCTTCGCGAGCGCCTGGCCTTCTTCCAGAGTGCGAACGCCGCAGCGTGCGTTCGGCATGCCCAGCTCGATCAGGAGCCGCGCGGGTGGAGCGTCCGGACGCTTGCCAAATCCATCGGAGATCGCCTTCGCACCCGCGATAGAGTCGACCAACACGTAATACGCGCGTTCCGGCGTCTGCGCCGACATGTTAGCCAGGCCAAGGATCTCGGCCTTGCCGACCAGCTGGTTGGCGAGGATGAGGCGCTTCAGGCCGATGTCTGCGCCGATGTCGTGACACAGCTTGAACTGCGTCATGGTCGCCACAGTCAGGCCCCACGCACCGTGCTTGAGTTGGCGCTCGAACAACTCGGGACACATCGTGGTCTTGGCGTGCGGCGCAAGCTTGATTCCCACGCGCTCGATGTAAGCCTGCATCGCCCAAAGATTGTTGTTCAGCGCCGAACGTTTCAGTACGGCGACCGGCACCGGCAAATCACCGCGCAGCAGGTTCAAGCCTCGACCGGCCAAGTCGCCGGCACGCCGGATGGATCCGTCGAGCGGTAGTCCCTTGGTTCCCGGGGGCAGGTCCACTTCCATGACTTCGCGCAGGTGCATGTCGTTCCTTCAGCCGTCGTCAGGTCTTGGAAGGCAGCAGCGCGATCACCTCTATTTCTACTTTGGCATCTACCATCAGCGCGGATTGCACGCACGCACGTGCGGGCAATGCTTCCCCAAAGTAGCCGGCGTAGACGCGATTGAATGCCTGGAAGTCGCGGGTGTCGTCCAGCCAGACATTCGCCTTGACGACGTCGGCCAGCCGGCAGCCTGCCTTTTCCAGGATGGCAATGATGCTCTTGATGCAGTGGTGGGTCTGAGGAACGACGCCGCCGGGAATGACCTCGCCGTCATCGCCAAGCGCCACCTGGCCGGATACGAAGACAAAGCCATTCGCGATCGTTGCCTGGCAGAACGGCAGGTGTTGCCCGCCCGTGCCCGTCCTTGCGCCGCCGATTCGCTCGATCGCCATCAGATCTCCTTGGGCAAATGCCCTGTCATCCGCTGCGATGATCCATCAGGAATGTAGTAAGGTCAAACAAAAATGTAGCATTAATAACATTGCATGCGCATTGCGTGAGTCACGTAGTTGTACTGTCCGCACCGTTATCGTTAGCCTGATGCAAGCCACGAGAGCACCGCTGACGTCGAGAAGAAGGCGACATGAAGAAAAAACGAACTCAAGAAGGCGCCGATATCCTGCCGCGGCTCGAACACATGATGGATTCGATGACCCGCTCCGAAGTGAAGATCGCCAAGCGACTGCTGGCTTCGCCGAGCGAGTTCGTCCACTCGAGCGTGCGGGCCGTTGCAGCGGACCTGGATGTCAGCGAACCGACCATCCTGCGATTCTGTCGGGCGGTGGGCTGCGAAGGGTTCAAAGACCTGAAGTTTCGCCTCATCCAGGAACTGGCGCTGACGCAGGCGATGCGCGACCAGGCGGTGCGAGCGACAGCGCCGGCCGGCGCAACAGGCGGTAAAGCGCCTGACGACGCTCGTGTCTTCGATACGATCATCGAAGCGCTCACGCGAACACGCGATACGTTGATCTCCAAGGATGTCCAGAGCAGCGCGCAGGCCATTGCCAAGGCCGGGCGCGTCATTGTTTACGGCATCGGCGGCAGTTCCGCGATGCTGGCTGCCGAGGCGCACAATCGTCTATTTCGTTTCAATATTCCGATCATGGTCTTCACCGACGGTTACATGCAGCGCATGTCGGCTGCGATCCTGGGCGAAGGCGATGTGGCGCTGTTCATTTCCTCGACGGGTCGTCCCCGTGAATTGCAGGAGAGCCTGGAGCTTGCGAAGTATTACAAAGCCACCTGCATCGCCATCACCGATAAAGACACGCCGCTCGGACGCGATGCGGACATCTGCCTGCATGTCGGGTTGGCGGCAGTCGGGGTGGAGGAATTCCAGCCCAATCCGATGCGGTTCGCGCAGTTGTTCGTGATCGATCGGCTGGCGCATGCGGTCGCCGCCGTCGTGGGTGAGAGGGCGCATCTCGCGTTGCGCAAGATGCGCGGTAGCGTGGCTTGGCTGCATGGGATCGCGCCTCAGCAACCTATCGGCGATTGAGTTCCTGCCCGCCTTCCATTTCCGGCTTCCTCCCCGGCGACCACGTAAGAGAAGACCGCGCATGAGGACGCTCCCCGTGTTCCGCTTGATGAATCGCCACGCTTCCTGAATGTAACAAAACAGTCAAAAATGACGCATCCATGATTGACGGTTAGGTGAAAGCATGGTTTGCTCGCACCACTTCAACGAGGAAGGTTTCGACGTCGAGCCATGATTCGATGCGTCGCGATTAATAGACGACGCGGTTCCGCTGCCATAAAAAACATCAGGGAGCACCCGTCACGGGTGGGGATTGAGATGCAACGAGCCAGACGTGATCTTCAGGTTTATTTCTTGTCCGCCTTCGCTTTCTACGCCGTGTCGACGAGTGCTGGCGCCGCCGATGCACCCCCTGCAGGCGCGCAATCGGCCCCCACCGAATCCATAACGGAAGTGATGGTGACCGGCTCGCGAATTACCTCGAGCGGTTATTCGCAGCCCACCCCGACGAGCGTCATCGGCGCCGAGGACATCGAAAAGGACGCCTCGCCCAACCTGTTCAACACCATCGCCGAACTGCCGGTGCTCCAGGGCAGCACGGGACGCAAGACTTTCGTCAACAGCACCAGTAGCGGCGCGACGGGCTTGAGTTCGTTCAGCCTGCGCAACCTCGGAACCATCCGTACGCTCACATTGCTCGATGGACAACGCGTAACCCCGGCGAACGTCACGGGCGTCGTGGACGTGAGTCAGTTTCCACAATTGCTGGTCCAGCGCGTCGATGTCGTCACCGGCGGCGCCTCGGCGTCTTACGGCTCGGACGCCATCGGCGGCGTGGTCAACTTCGTCACCGACAAGAAGTTCGAGGGGTTCAAGACCAATGTCGAAGCAGGTCGCACCACTTACGATGACGACGACAGCATCACTGCGCAGGCCGCTTGGGGCAGCGCATTTCTGAACGACCGGTTGCATGTGCAACTGAGCGGCGAGTACGGCAAAGAAGATGGCGTGCCCTCGGGTGGCTTCGGCAACGGTTCCGCTGCCAACGGCCGCGACTGGTTCAGATCGCCGGCGCTGCAGGTTCGTCCCATCGGCCTGACCACCGACGGCAGGCCGCAGATTCGGGATATCCGCAACGCGCAGCAGTTTCAGTATTCGAAGTACGGCTTGATCACCAACGGCCCGCTGCAAGGCAAGGCATTCGGGCTCAATGGCGTGCCTTTCGATTTTCAGTATGGCTCCAACGGAACGCCTACGGGCACCGGTCAAGTGAACAACTGCTTCAGCCCGTTCTGCGTCGGCGGTGATCTGAGCGGTAGCGTCAACGCAGGCCCCAGCCTCGCAGCGGAACTTGAGCGCACTGTGGCTTACACACGAGTGGGCTTCGACGTTGGCGACCGCACGCAACTGTATCTCACCGTGAACTCGGCGCAGGTGAAGGGAATCAACGAACCGAACGCGGGCACGGAGAAGCCCGGCAACCTGACGATCCAGTGCGACAATCCCTATCTGCCCGATTCGATTCGGGCGGACTGCGCAACCAATAACATCACCAGCTTCGCGTACGGCACCAGCGGCGGTATGTTCCCCGAGACCATTGACGTGGTCTCCGCACGCGAGCAGTTGCGCTTCGTTCTCGGTGTAGATGGATCTGCCGATCTCTTCGGCACGGCGTGGACATACAACGGCTATGTCGCACAGGGCGTCAATCACACGCGTATCGATGTCAACGATATCTCTTCGACCCCTCGCTTCAACGCTGCCATCGATGCGATCCGCGGGCCGGATGGAAACATAATCTGTCGCAGTGCTGCTGCCCGGGCCAATGGCTGCCGGCCCATGAATATCATCGGCGATGTTACTGTCGATCCGGCGGCGCTTGCCTATGTGTTCCCCGAAGCCGGTCCGCGGCAACGTTCACGCCAGGAAGAAGAAGTGGCCAGCTTCAACGTGAGTGGCGAGCCCTTCTCACTGTGGGCGGGCCCGGTCGCCTTCGCATTCGGTGCGGAATATCGTGACGAGTCTTACAGGACCATCGGCGATCCGTACGGTAACGGCCTGTCGGACGGCAGCGTGAATTCGCCTGAGTATCCCGCCGATCCGGTGATGAATACGACGTCAGGCAACAACTGGTACGCCGGTAACTTCCACAATGGCAAAGGTTCGTACAGCGTCAAGGAAGCGTACCTGGAGACCAACGTTCCGGTGCTGAATTCGCAGTCGCTGGGCAATGCCAATCTCAATCTCGCCGTGCGACAGACCGAGTACAGCACGGCGGGGAGCGCGACGCCTTGGAAGGTTGGCGGTACATGGAAGACGCCTTTCAACGGCCTCAGTTTCCGGGCTGTGACTTCACGCGATATACGCGCACCTAACCTGAGCGAACTGTTCGCGCCGCCGGTTGTGGTGAACAACACTGTCATCTTCAACGGCCAGAACCTGAATGTTCTCGGCGTGACCGTTGGCAACACCGACCTGGTGCCTGAAATCGCGCGCAATACGACATTCGGCATCGTGTTGTCGCAGCCCGATTTCCTGCCCGGCTTCAGCGCCTCGGTCGACTATTACGACATCAAGCTCACGGGCCTGATTTCGACGTTGTCGCCGCAACAGGAAGTCGACCTGTGCGTTGCTGGAAACCAGGTGCTGTGCTCGCAGATGCTCCTGACCAGCACCATCCCCAACACCAACTTCGTCAGGGTGCAGGCTTTCAATCTCGCGAAAGCTCGCAACAAGGGCGTCGACATCGAGACATCGTATCGCACCGACCTGCTCTCGGGTTCTCTGACGTTGCGCGCCTTGGCGACTCACGTGATCAGCTTTCTCACCGACTCCGGTGTCGTCGGCACCATCCCGGTCGAGAGCGCCGGCGTCAACCTGGGGAATCCCGTCACCTCGTCCGGCATCCCCGACTGGAAGCTGCACCTGACGCAGGGCTGGAACAACGACAAGTTCGGCGTGACGCTCACCGAGCGTTGGATCAGCGACGGTGTCTACAGCAACGAATACATCGAGTGCCAGACGGACTGCCCGGTCTCCACCATCACTCGCCAGACCATAGACAACAACGACATGAAGGGCGCCACCTATGTCGATCTCGGCGGCACGTACGCCGCAACGGAACACATCACCGCCTATTTCATGATCGACAACCTGCTCAACAAGGATCCCGTAGCAGCGCCAGGGACCACTGTATCTCTCGGCATCAATCCGTTCCTCTACGATGCCCTCGGCCGCACCTACCGCATCGGCTTCCGGACGAACTTCCAATAACCAAGTCAGTCGCTCCACCTGTCCCGGTTCCGGGAGAGGTGGAGCGCCTCGCGCCGGTGAGGGCTCTGCGGTGCGTTCGCGCTGACTGACAATTCCTCCTCCACACCACAGCATCCACTCGGAGCCCCAGCCCCTTGACCGTCCTCGCCGTGGTCCTCCTGATCGGGCTACTGATTTTCCTGATCAGCTGGGGCCGCGCACCGCCTTTCGCCGCTTTCCTCGCGATCTCCCTGATCGCCGGCCTCTACTTCGGCATGCCGCTGGCCGACATAGGCAAATCGCTGGAACGCGGCGTAGGTGACATGCTCGGCGGCCTGGTCGCCATCATCTGTCTATCAGCCATGTTCGGCAGGACCATCGCCGACAGCGGCGCGGCCCGCAGTATCGCCAAAACACTCATCAATGCTGTCGGCGTCAGGTTCATCTCGATCGCCATGGCGCTGACCGGCCTCATCGTCGGCATCCCACTGTTCTACAGCGTGGGATTCGTCGTCCTGGTCCCACTGATATTTTCGCTCGCGACCCGCACGAACCTGCCCGCCGTCTATCTGGGCATTCCTCTGCTGTGCGGGCTCTCCGTAGCGCACGGCTTCCTGCCACCTCATCCATCGCCGATCACGCTGGTGAAGCTCTTCGAAGCGGATCTCGGCCTGACGTTGATCTACGGACTGATCGTCGGCGCCGTCACCGTGATGATTGCCGGACCGCTGCTCGCGCAGACGCTGAAACATATCAGGCCGCAGCCCGCCGGCGAGGGGACGGGACGATCCGCGGAGTTGTTTGCCGATTCCAATCTCCCCGAAGCGAGCTTGCCCGGATCGTTCAACAGCTGTTTCACCGCGCTTCTTCCCGTCGCGTTGATCGCTGCGACAACTGCGGTTGCCTATATGCCGACCGTGTCGCCCCCGGTAAAGGAAATCGTTGCTTTCATCGGGCAACCGACTGTCGCTCTGATGCTCTCGATGATCTATGCAACGTTCAGCCTAGGCGTCGCGCGGGGCATGAGTTTCCAATCTCTCATGGAAGCGGGCGGCGCGAGCTTGAGGGATGTGTCGGGCATACTGCTGACGCTGGCCGGCGCTGGCGCACTCAAGCAGGTGTTCGTCGATAGTGGCGTCAATGCGCAACTCGCCGCGTGGCTGGAGACTATTCCACTTCAGCCGCTGGTACTCGGATGGCTCATTGCCATGGTCATCCGCGTCGCGCTAGGGTCCGCCACCATCGCGGGGTTGACGGCTGCCGGCATCATGATGCCCGTTGCAGTGGCGAGTCATGTCGACCCGAACCTGATGGTGCTATCGATCGGCGCCGGCAGCCTCATGTTCTCGCACGTCAACGACGCCGGGTTCTGGCTGTTCAAGGAATATTTCAATCTCAGCCTGCGGGATACGTTTCGGTCCTGGACGCTGATGGAAAGCCTGGCAGGCATCGTCGGCTTGTTGTGCGTCCTCGCTCTGAATCTGGCACTTAGCTAACGTCGATCTCGCCACTCCGCCTCCTGCCGCCGCTCCGGCTTGGCCTCGCCGGTCTCCGTCCCGACTGCCTCCCCCGGTCGCCGGGGGAGGATTGAGGAGGGGGCGTCTTCTCTTATTGGTTCGCAACGGCATCACGGAGACATCATGCGCGGCAATTGGATCTACGGATTTGCGAGTGTTCTGTCGCTTGTCTCAAGTGCCACGACAGCATCGCAGCCATCGCTGATTCCTTGGCCCGCAAAAATTGAATCAACCACCGGCTCTTTTACTGTCGACCAGCAGACAGCCCTTTGCGCGACCGGCGCGGCAGCCGCAGTGGCGGATCAACTGCAATCCATCGTCGCAGTAACCCGCGGTCTCGATCTGAAGACGCGCAGCTGCGGGCGTCCCGGCATTTCGCTCGTCCTATCGTCAACCGCAACTGTGACGAATGCAGAAGGCTACACGCTCGATGTCGGTGCCACCGGCGTTCGAATTGAAGCGCGAACTGCGGCCGGTCTCTACTACGGCGCTATGACGGCTGCACAATTGCTGTCATCAGACCCCGCGTACGGCAAGCCCGTGCAGTTGACCGGCACGCACATCGAAGATTTCCCCCGCTTCAAATGGCGCGGCCTGATGTTGGATTCAGCACGACATTTCTTCCCCGTCGCCGATGTGAAGATGATGCTCGACCAGATGGGTCAGCACAAACTCAACGTCTTCCACCTGCACCTGACCGACGACCAGGGCTGGCGCATTGAGATCAAACGCTACCCAGAGCTCACAAGGATCGGCGCCTGGCGCACACCACCGTCGAACGGCGGACCGGGCAGCGACACAGGCCTGTACGGCGGTTTCTATTCTCAGGAAGACATTCGAGAAATCGTTGCATACGCCACCGCGCGCCACATCACCGTCGTTCCCGAAATCGACATGCCCGGTCACGCCCAAGCCGTCGTCGCCGCCCATCCTCAGCTCAGTGTCCTCGGCGATCGACCCAAGGTGTCCAGCGACTGGGGCGTCAATACTTATCTCTACAACACGGACGCGGAAAGCATTCAGTTCGTCAAGAGCGTGCTTGACGAAGTCATGGCGTTGTTCCCCGGGAAGTACATTCATCTCGGCGGCGACGAGGCGGTCAAAGATCAGTGGAAAGCCTCCCCGACCATTCAAGCTCAAATCAAATCGCTCGGCCTCGCGAACGAGGAAGAGCTGCAGGGCTGGTTCATGGGACAACTAGGTCAATACCTCGCCGAACACGATCGAGTCATGGTCGGCTGGGATGAGATTCTCGAAGGCGCGGTCCCGTCGAGCGCTACCGTCATGAGCTGGCGAGGAACGCAAGGCGCAATCACGGCGGCGCGACTTGGGCATGATGTTGTGCTGTCGCCAGCGCCGACGTTGTATTTCGATAATCTGCAGAGTAGCCGAGATGACGAGCCTGCGGGGCGCTTGGGTCCGGTGACTTTGTCGCAGGTGTATAACTTCGAGACCATGCCTGCAGTGCTCAGTGCCGAGGAGGGACGCCATGTCCTGGGCGCCCAGGCCAATCTGTGGAGCGAGTACCTGCTATCGAGTTGGTATCTCCAGCACTCAGCGTTCCCGCGTGTGGATGCTCTGTCGGAAGCGGTATGGAGCTCGCCTGCGCGCATGAGCTGGTCTGGTTTCCTGGCTCGCCTTCCCTTACAGATGCAGCGCTACAGTCGCCAAGGAATAGCTGCTGCTGACTCTGCGTTTGCCGTCGACTTTCAACTGGCAGACGGACGTAACGCAGCCCTGCAATCAGGGTCAGGCGCGGTGACGCTCCTCAATCAGGCGGGCTTCGGCGAGATCCGCTATACGCTCGACGGTTCCCCGCCTAACCTGCAGTCCAATCTCTACTCGACGCCGTTGGCTGTGAAGATCGGAGCTGCAATCAAGGCCACGGCATTCAGCGAAGCGGGACTACCGCTGGCTGCCGAGCGCACGTACGTTTTCAAGGCAGATACATTGCTGGCGCGCTCCTCCAGCCAGCTGCGTGCTTGCCCGGGAGATAATCTCGGATTGCGATTGCCGCTGACGCCAGATGCACCGGCAGCTGCGCCTGCTTTTAACGTTAATTTGTTGAACAGTTGCTACATCTATCCTAAAGCGTTGCTGACGGGCGTAACGGCGCTCAAGCTGGAAGTCGCACGGCTACCGCGAAACTTTGGGTTGGCCAATCGCAAGAATCAGGTGAAGACATACCCGCCACGAACGCCCTTCGGCGAGTTGGTGGTCTATCAGTCTCGCTGCGAGGCTGGTGTGGAGATCGGACGCATTGCGCTGGCCGATCCTGGTCAAAGCAATAATCGCCAGAGTCTCGAGATACCGCTCGAGACTCGCGTTGGCGAGCATGACTTGTGCTTTATTTTCACGGGATCTGGGCCGCTGTATGGGATAGGCGATTCGACGCTGTTGCGACGTTAGCGGAACCTATAGGTCGCCGCGACCGAATACACCGCCCCGTACTTCTGGTATTTCACCAGATCATACGAAGGCTCACCCACGTTACTCAGCACAAACGGCTCATCCGTGAGATTGGTGCCCATCAAGCTCAATCCCAGTCCTTCCAGCGCGCCTTCCCTGAACTCATACCCAATCTGCGCATCAAGCAGCGACTCCGCCTTCACAGTATTGAGCGTCAAGCTCGAATCGAACGCCGGCACCTCTCCGATGAAGCTGCCGCGATACCGATTGCTGACGCGCGCCGAAAACCCCGACTTCTCGAAATACAGCGTCGTATTCAGAATCTCCTCCGAAAGCCCCGGCACCGGCGTATCGACGCCGTTGATCTTGATTTCAGAGCGATTCTTCGCCCCGCTGATGATGAACCCGAACCCATCCAGGGCAGGTGTAAACATCGACAGCGGCAGAGACGCCGTGAACTCCACGCCTTGTATATAGCCGCCGCTGCCGTTCACCTTAACCGTTGAGATACCGAGGCGGTTCGCGTTGGCTACAGTGTAAACAGTCGGATCGTTGGGCGAAGTTTGATCCGGCAGCAGCACGTCGTCGAAACTCGTGACGATCGATTGATTGACGATGAATGTCGTCAGGTTCTTGTAGTAAAGCGCCACCGAGACGTACGCCTGCTGCTGGAAATATTTCTCCAGCGACAAGTCGAAGGTATTGGCCTTCCATGGCTTGAGCCGCGGATTGCCGCCTCCCGTGCGCTTCCAGTAGAACAGATTGCCCCTGAACTCCTCGGGAGCGGAGCTGTTGGAGGTCACGGTATAACTTGCCCCGCCCGCGAGATCGTCCATGCGCGGCCGCGCTTGAGTGATGGCGGCTCCGAGACGCAGTTTCATGTCGTGCGGTAATTCGAGTGCGAGATTCAGGCTTGGCAGTACATCAGTGTACTTCTCGCCGGTGGTGACGATGGAACGATTGATCTCAGTGGTGCCGGGAACGATACCGGACGAGAAGCCGATGTCCGAAGACTGATCCGCCGTAATGCTCTGCACACCGAGGTTGCCCGTGAGTGGAAGGCTGCCGAGTTCGGTATCGATGCCGAGCATCACGAAGGCAGTGGCGAGTTTCTCAGTCACTTCCCAGGTGTTGGTGACGTCGGAGATACGATCGTTCACACCTGCATTGGGATCGTTGATGGCATCGATGGGCTGCCAGAAGCCACTGCGGTACATGGCCAGTGCGTCGTAGCCGATCATGCCGTGGGGACTGCCGAAGAACGATGCATCGGTGATTCCGGTACGGAATGCTTCGGGCACGACAGCGTGCGAGATGTTTCCAGGGAGGTACAGGATGCTCTGGAAATTGTGCTTCGACTTGACGCGCTCCGCGTAATTCGCGCCGAAGGTCACGTCGTTCAGTAACGTGCCGATCTGGCGGTTGGCCGATACGCGGATCGCCTTGATTTCATCTTCGATCCTCGGATGGCCGACGAAGCCGGAACGACGCGGACCGCCGCCCCACGCGCCGGGGTCGGTCAGGAACACGGTATCGTAGTTGCTGTAGTCGATCGTCGGTACGAGGTGCGTAATGCCGTTGGGCGCGGTGGTGAAGGAAACAGAATCCACCTGCGGTGGCAGCGACGGATCGTTGAGCGTGCCGGTGCCGGCCGTGGACTCCACTCGCAGGTCGTTGCGTTCGACTTTCGAATAGCTCAAATCGGCGGTCAGGCTCCAGTTGGCGTTGACATCGTATTGCGTGTTCCAGCCGATGGAGTCGATTTCGGCGTGACGGTCGTTGTTGTAATTCTCGATGACGACATAGGGCACGTCGGCGAAAGTGCCTGACTGCACGCGGCCGTTCACGACCGGCCCCGCGTTCGACAGCGTCGCGCCAGCGAAGGAGGTGCCGTACTCGATGCGCCGGATGGTCTGCAGCTCCTTGAAGTTGGAATGATACGCGTCGAGCAGCATGTGCAACTGGTCGTTCGGTTTGTACTCAACGACACCCAGGTAGCCCATGCGTTCGTAGTAGGACGATTGCACGCCGTCCTTGTCGCCGCCGATTACCGTGGCGCCGCCGGCAATATCGGCGTAACCCCAGGGCTCGCGAGTCTGTGCCTGGTACGGGCTTTTGTTGAATGCTGCCCCGAAGGCCACTCCTAAAGTGCGATCGCGAAACTGGTCGATGAAGGTGAGGTTCGCCCGATCGCCATCGCGCGGCAGTCCGGGAATGTTCGCTTCCTGCTCGGTGTATTCCTTGCGATACGTCACCGAGGTCCTGCGAGAGTCGTAGTCGAGCGGATGCACCGTCGCGATATCCGTGGTGCCGGCGATGCCCTGGTACATCATGCTCGCATCGGGAGTCTTGTAGATCTTCACTTGAGTGACCAGCTCCGACGGATACTGGTCGAACTCGACCGTGCGGTTGTCGTTAGTCGTGGCCTGCTCGCGACCGTTGAAGGTCGTGACGGTGAAGTCCGGACCCAGTCCACGGATCGACAGCGTCTGCGCACGGCCGTTGGTACGCTGTGCGGCGATGCCCGGTAGTCGCGCGATTGACTCAGCAATGGAGGAGTCTGGAAGTTTGCCGATGTCTTCGGCGGATACGACTTCGACAATCGATGAGTCGTTCTTTTTCACGGCGATGGCGTCTTCGATACTGTGGCGGATGCCCGTCACGACAACGGTTTCCACTTCCGTATCGGCGGCAACATCGGCGGCGCTTGAATATGCCGACGCCAGAAACAAGCCGCAGCCCACAGTAGTCATACCGATATCGAGCATTGGCCGCACGTGTGCAGACAGCCTGCGGCGCTTGCGCAAGGACGTTGTCATCGGGATCTCCTTAGCCTGTCTTAGGCACGCCCGGGCTCATTGCGATCCCGTAACGTTCCCCCCAAGAGTTCGACTTCCGATTCTTTCTGCCTCGAAGTCTTAGCCGTACGCTGCAAAATGCCAACGCAGCGCATACGTATTCAGTGGAGCCGCGACGACGCATACGTATGCGATGAATTGCGGGAGCGCGTGACACACACTGCGGTGCGGATCGGAATAACCGATTGACGCTCGGCTCCAGTCGTACTACTTTGCGCATCACTAGGGGAGCCCCGACAGGGGGCTGAGAGGCCATCGAGCGCAACGGCGCGGCGTGGCGACCCTTCGAACCTGATCCAGTTCATGCTGGCGTAGGGAAGTCGTATCGGGTCGCAGTTGGTTTCGCTGCGGCTTCGAGTTCTCCACTTTCTTGCTACAGCATCATCGGGATCTCCGCGGTCATCGCCCAAGGAGTATCTACATGAATGCCGTCGCGTTGCAGATCACCCAGGACTCGCTTCCCGCCTCACGCAAGGTCTACAAGACCGGCGAGATCCACAAGGGCCTGCTCGTGCCCATGCGCGAGATCACGCTTCATCCCTCTGCGGGCGAGATGCCGCTGACGGTCTACGATTCGTCGGGCCCATTCACGGACAACGCGGTCAAAGTAGATATCGAGCGGGGACTGCCGCGCCTGCGTGAAGATTGGATTACTGCGCGCGGTGACGTGGAATCTTACGAAGGCCGGCCGGTGCAGGCAGTCGATAATGGCGTTGCGGCGGGCGCCAAGGGCGCAGCTCCGGAATTCCCCAGCCTGCAACGGCCTTATCGTGCGTTAGACGGTAAAGCGGTTACGCAGATTGCGTACGCCCGTGCGGGAATCATTACACCTGAAATGGAGTTCGTCGCAATACGCGAGAACGTGGGGCGTGCACGCAGCAAGGAAGCATTGGCGCGCGACGGACAGTCCTTAGGTGCGAGTGTTCCCGATTACGTGACACCCGAGTTCGTGCGCAGCGAAGTGGCCGCAGGCCGCGCGATCATTCCCGCGAACATCAATCACCCGGAATCCGAACCGATGATCATCGGCCGCAATTTCCTGGTGAAGATCAATGCGAACATCGGCAACTCGGCCGTCACGTCGTCCACTGCTGAAGAAGTCGACAAGATGGTGTGGTCGATCCGCTGGGGCGCCGACACCGTCATGGACCTTTCCACCGGTCGCAACATACACACCATCCGTGAATGGATCATCCGCAACTCGCCGGTCCCGATCGGCACGGTGCCGATCTACCAGGCGCTGGAGAAAGTCGGTGGGATCGCCGAGAACCTCACGTGGGAAGTGTTTCGGGACACGCTCATCGAGCAGGCGGAGCAGGGCGTCGACTATTTCACCATTCATGCGGGCGTGCGTCTCGCCTACATCCCACTCACCGTCAATCGCGTCACGGGCATCGTCTCGCGCGGCGGCTCGATCATGGCGAAGTGGTGCCTGGCGCATCACAAGGAAAGTTTTCTCTACGAGCATTTCGAAGAGATCTGCCGGATTTGTCGCGCGTACGATGTCAGCTTCTCACTAGGGGACGGCCTGCGTCCCGGCTCGATTGCCGATGCCAACGACGCTGCGCAATTCGCGGAACTCGAAACGCTGGGCGAACTGACGCAGATCGCGTGGAAGCACGATTGCCAGGTCATGATCGAGGGGCCGGGCCACGTGCCGATGCACAAGATCAAAGAGAACATGGACAAGCAACTCGCTCATTGCGGCGAGGCGCCGTTCTATACGCTTGGGCCGCTCACCACCGACATCGCGCCCGGTTACGACCATATTACGTCGGCCATCGGTGCGGCGATGATTGGGTGGTTCGGTACCGCCATGCTCTGTTACGTCACTCCGAAGGAGCACCTTGGCTTGCCGGATCGCAACGACGTGAAGGTCGGTGTGATCACGTACAAGATTGCGGCACACGCGGCTGACTTGGCGAAAGGGCATCCCGGTGCGCGTGATCGCGATGACGCGGTGTCCCGAGCGCGCTTCGATTTTCGTTGGGAGGATCAATTCAATCTTTCCCTCGATCCTGAAACCGCCTGCGCCTTCCACGACCAGACCATGCCCAAGGAAGCGCACAAGGTGGCGCATTTCTGTTCGATGTGCGGGCCTAAGTTCTGCTCCATGCGGATCTCTCATGAGGTCAAGGCAGAGGCAAAGGCGCAAGGCATGCGTGAGATGTCGGATAAGTTTCGTTCGGTGGGTGGCGAGATTTACGTTCCCGCGGCCGAGAACAGCTGACTCATGCACGTTACCGTCATCGGTGCCGGCGTCGCGGGCCTGGCCTGTGCCGTAGAGCTTGCCGAGCAGGGCGCGACGGTCGAAGTGATCGATCGCGGCGAGAAGCTCGGCTCGGCGAGTTGCTCCTGGTACGCCGGCGGCATGTTGGCGCCGTGGTGTGAGCTGGAGAGTGCCGGTCCTCTCGTTTCCCGGTTGGGAAGCGAGAGCATGGCGTGGTGGGGACGGCGGTTTCCTGAAACGGCGATCAACGGCAGCCTGGTGATTGCTCACAATCGCGACACGTCTGAACTCACGCAGTTCAGTCGGCGAACGGAGCGGTTCGAATGGCTGGATGGTGACGGCATTGCTGCACTGGAACCGGATCTCGGCGAACGCTTCAGCAAGGCGTTGTTTTTCAGAGAGGAGGGGCATCTCGATCCGCGTGCGGCCCTGGCAGCGTTGGCGAACCGACTGGGGGAATTAGGAGTGCCGCTGCGTTTCGGCGTAGCGGCGTCTGACAAGTATTCGTCGGATCGCTGTGTGATCGACTGTACCGGACTTGCGGCCCGCGACGTTCTCAAGGATCTGCGAGGCGTGCGTGGCGAGATGGTGTTGCTGAGATCGCGAGATATCTCGTTGTCTCGGCCGATTCGCGTTCTGCATCCTCGCATGCCGCTGTACATCGTGCCGCGCGGCGAAGGGCTCTTCATGGTGGGTGCGACGATGATTGAGAGCGATCGGGCGACTCCCGTTACCGCTCGTTCCATGCTGGAGCTGTTGAGTGCGGCTTATGCGCTTCATCCTGCATTCGGCGAGGCGGAGATCGTCGAAAGCGGAGCGGGAGTGCGGCCGGCGTTCCCGGATAACCTGCCGCGAGTCGGTTGGCATGGCGGCGCTCTGTATGTGAACGGGCTGTTCCGGCATGGGTTTCTGCTGGCGCCTGCATTGGCGCGAACTGTCTCCGAGATCGTCACTTCTTCCTGGGGATCGGGAGAAGAGGTAAGACAAAGGAGCGCTTTTGATTTTACCTCTCCCACAAGGGGAGAGGTAGAGATCAAGACGCGAAGGAACGTAGCGCGGGTGAGGGTCTAAAAGCGGCGAAGCCGCCCACGCGAAGCGACACTTTTTCGGAAAGACAACATGAGAATTCTAGTAAACGGCGCCTTGCATGAGACGGATGCCTCCGACCTGGCAGCGGCGTTGCAAGACCTCGGCTACGGCGAAGCCGTAGTCGCAACAGCTCTCAACGGCGAGTTCGTGCCCGCGCCCTCGCGACCAGGCACTCGCCTCACCGACGGCGATCGCATCGAAATCCTCGCCCCGATGCAGGGAGGCTGAATGTTGAACGTATACGGCAGCGAGATCAGCTCCCGCCTCCTGCTGGGCACCTCGCGCTATCCATCGCCATCGATACTTGTCGAAGCCGTGAAAGCCTCCGGCACGCAGATCGTCACCGTCTCGCTCCGTCGGGAATCCGGCGGCTCGCGCGCAGGGCAGGGATTCTGGTCCATCATTCGCGACCTGGGCGTGCGCGTGCTTCCCAACACCGCAGGCTGTCATTCAGTGAAGGAGGCGGTGACGACAGCGCACATGGCGCGTGAAGTCTTCGGCACTTCATGGATCAAGCTCGAAGTCATCGGCGAAGACGACACGCTCCAGCCCGATGTGTTCGGGCTCGTGGAAGCGGCGCGCGTTCTGGCGGCTGACGGATTCGAAGTCTTTCCCTACACGACCGAAGACCTCGTCGTCGCTGATAAGTTATTGACCGCAGGTTGCCGCGTGCTCATGCCATGGGGCGCGCCGATCGGTTCGGGCCGAGGCCTCAACAACCTGTTCGGCCTGAAGGCAATGCGCGCTCATTTCCCGGATGTCCCGATGGTGATCGACGCGGGAATAGGTGTTCCCTCGCACGCAGCACAGGCGATGGAACTCGGCTTCGACGCTGTTCTCATCAACACTGCTGTCGCGCAGGCAGTCCACCCGGTAAAGATGGCAGAGGCTTTCGCACAGGCGGTGCAGGCTGGACATGCTGCGCGCCTTGCAGGCCCGATGGAGCCACGCGACCTCGCTGTTCCTTCGACGCCGGTGATCGGCACGGCGTTCCTGAGTTGACGACTCGATGAAACTCCCACGCGTTTATCCCGTTGTCGATAGTGCCGAATGGGTAGCGCGATTGCTGCCACTCGGCGTACGACTAGTGCAGCTGCGAATCAAGGATCGCTCCGACGAGGAACTGCGGGATGAGATTCGCGAAGCGAAGAGACTGTGCGAACGTTTCGACGCGCAGTTGATCGTGAACGACTACTGGCATCTCGCCATCGCGGAGGACTGCGATTTCGTGCACCTGGGCCAAAGCGATTTGGATACCGCCGATATCCCTGCGCTGCGAAAAGCGGGCGTCAGCATCGGCATCAGTACTCACGATCACGCCGAGCTAGATCGTGCATTGGCCGTCGCGCCCGAGTACATCGCACTTGGTCCGATCTATCCCACGACACTCAAGGTGATGCCTTGGGCGCCGCAAGGGCTGGAGCGCATCACGGAATGGAAGCGCCGCATTGGAAGTATTCCGCTGGTGGCCATCGGCGGACTCAATGTCGAACGGTTGCCTGGTGTGTTTGCGGCGGGAGCGGATGTTGCCGCGGTGGTGAACGACATCGTCGGCAATCCCGATCCGCAAGCGCGCACCAGGGAATGGCTCGAAGTAGCGGGTCGCGCGTGACGGATCGATATTCCCGCCAGGCGATTCTCCCGGAAGTTGGCGAGGCTGGGCAGGCGCGGCTGCAAAACGCCCGCGTTCTAGTGATCGGCGCGGGTGGGCTGGGTTCCGCCGTGTTGCAGTACCTGGGGGCTGCAGGTATCGGTTGCCTGGTGATCGTCGATCCGGATCGTGTCGAAGAGTCCAATCTGCATCGCCAACCCATCTATCGCATGAGCGACATCGGCTCGTTCAAAGCGCAGGCCGCGCGCAAGGCGTTGCTCGATACGAATCCTGGGCTTCGAATCGACGCCGCCTGTGAGCAATTCACGCCGGCGAATGCAGCTCGTCTGGTGGCCGCAGCCGACGTCATCGTAGATGCGGCGGACAGCTTCGCGGTCACCTACGTTGCCAGTGACGAATGCCGGCGAGCGAACAAGGCACTGGTCAGTGCTTCGGTGCTCGCATTGTCAGGTTACGTCGGCGTATTCTGCGGCGGGGCTCCAAGCTATCGTGCAGTGTTTCCCGAGATGCCGCCGCGGGCGGGAACTTGTGCGCAGTCGGGTGTGCTCGGAACTGCTGTTGGGGTGATGGGGACTCTGCAGGCACACATGGTTCTCGCGCTACTGTTGGGCCTGCAACCTTCGCCGCTGGGGCAGCTCGTGACTTTGGATTTTCGCACGCTGCGATTCGGTGGCTTCTCTTTCGCCACGGCGCGGGAGCCAGGCGGTGATGTCATGCCATTCATTGGGGCTGATCAGGTCGAGCACGCCGATGTCGTCATCGACCTGCGCAGTCTGCAAGAGGCGCCGCTGTCGCCGTTCGCCTCAGCGTTGCGAATCGAAGTCGATGCGTTGGAGCACGTAGATACGAAGTTCTCGCCCGAGCGACGCATCGTGCTTTGCTGTCGCACCGGTGTCCGTGCCTGGCGCGCAGCGCGCTTATTGCAACGACGGGGCCACGACAATGTGGCGCTCATCGCATTGGGAGACTGAGCGTGCGACCTGCCGTTCTCGTGATTGCCGCGACCGATTCGAGCGGCGGAGCGGGGCTCACACGCGATGTGAGGGTGCTGACGGCATTCTCGACCGACGTGCTGTGCGCGATCACTGCCGTGACGGCGCAATCGGATTCGCAGGTGGCTGCCGTTCACCACGTGCCGCCGCAGATCATTCGTGCGCAAATCGCGGCGGCGTTCGCAACGCGACGTGTGGACGCCATCAAGATAGGCATGCTCGGAACTGCTGTTGGGGTGATGGGGACTCTGCAGGCACA
>JBEVKB010000053.1:0-49524 GCA_040509875.1 Steroidobacteraceae bacterium
GGCGAAGCCATGGATGAAATGGAACGTCTCGCCCGCGAATTGCCCGAGGGTTTCGATTTCGAATGGACCGGCATCTCGTTCGAGGAAAAACAGTCGTCGGGCCAGATCGGCTCGCTGCTCGGCCTGTCGCTGGTCGTGGTGTTCATGCTGCTCGCGGCGCTGTATGAGAGCTGGTCGGTCCCGGTCGCCGTGCTGCTGGTCGTGCCGCTCGGCGTGCTCGGCGCCGTGCTCTTTTCCATGATGCGCGGGCTGTCGGCGGACGTGTATTTCAACGTGGGCATGATCACCATCATCGGCCTGTCGGCCAAGAACGCCATCCTCATCATCGAGTTCGCCATCGAGCAGGAAGCCCTGGGGAAGAATCCGCTGGAGGCGACCATGAACGCCGTGAAGCTGCGACTGCGGCCCATCATCATGACATCGCTCGCGTTCATTCTCGGCATGATGCCGCTCGTGCTGTCTACTGGTGCCGGCGCCGCGAGTCGTATCGCAGTCGGCACGGGCGTGATGGGCGGAATGATTGCCGCGACGCTGCTCGGCATCTTCTTCATTCCGCTGTTCTACATGTCGGTGCGCACCTGGATTACACGCAAGCCGCCGCCCGCACCCGGAGAAGTCCGGCCTCACGATGCGGAGGCGCCGCATGCGTAAGGTCATCGCGTACGCCGCTGCCTTGGCGCTACTTGCTGGTTGCCAACTCGCTCCGCGTCATGAGCGGCCGCCGTTGCCGACGGATGCCGTCTATTCGTTCAACAACGATCCGGCGACAGGAACCGCGGCGCCGGTCGTCGGCTGGCGCCAGTTCTTCGCCGACGAGCGACTCAAAGTGCTGATCGGTCGGGCGCTCGAACAGAATCGCGACTTGTCGGTGGCGGTGTTGCAGGTGGACGAGGCCCGAGGCCTGTATCGGATCCAGCGAGCGGATCGTCTGCCGACCATTGGCGTGACTGGCGATGCCTCGCGTACTCGAACCGGCGCGCAAAGCTTGGAGGCTTCGGGGGCAACGTTGCCCCCTGGGGTCGATTCCATCACCACCGAGCGCTATTCGATCGGTGTCGGCGTGTCCTCCTTTGAGCTGGATTTCTGGGGCCGCGTGCGCAACCTGTCCGATGCCGCACGCGCGCAATATCTCGCTACCGTGGAAGCGGCACGCGCGTTCAAGTTATCTCTCATTCGTGACGTCGCCTTGGCGTATCTCGCCGTGCTCGAAGCCGACGAGCGCATTCACCTGGCCGAAGCCACGGTGAAGAGTCGTCGCGAAGGAGTGCGCATTGCGCGACGCCGACTGGATGCTGGCGTGACATCGGCGCTGGATTTCCGCCAGGCCGAAACGTTGCTGACGCAGGCCGAAACCGAACTTGCGGGCCTGCGACTGACGAAAGCGCAGAACGATAATTTTCTCGGCGTGCTGATCGGTGGGCCGTTCGCAACCGAGTTGCCGGCGCCGCTGTCGCTGGAGAAGCAGGCTGGCAGCGAAGCGCTGGTTGCCGGGTTGCCGTCTGAATTGCTTACGACGCGTCCCGACATCGTCGCGGCTGAAGAACGGCTGCGTGCCTCGCGGGCGAATGTAGGCGCGGCACGTGCGGCGTTCTTTCCTTCGATCGCGCTCACCGGCACGTTCGGTTACGCGTCGAGCGAACTCGACAACCTGGTGAACGATGACGGCCTCACCTGGAATTTCGGTCCGTCCATCAGCCTGCCTATTTTCGATTTCGGCCGCCGCCGCGGCAATCTCGATGTGGCGAAGGCTCGCGAGAGTATTGCCGTGGCTACTTACGAACGCACCATCCAAGGTGGATTCCAGGAAGTGGCGAATGCGCTGGCCGGTCGACGCTTTCTTGCTGAGCAGGTCGATGCGCAGGAACGAGCGACGCTCGCACAGAGGCGCATCGCTGACCTGGCACGCAAGCGTTATCGCGAAGGGGTCGTGGATTATCTGCAGGTGCTGGATGCGGAACGTAATCTGTTCGCGGCGGAGCAGGCGTTGTTGCAGATCAGGCGTGCGGAGGCGGCGAACCTGGTGACGTTGTATGTGGCGTTGGGGGGTGGGGTGATTGAGTAGCGGGCAGCGTCCTCGCCTCACTGCCGACTCGAAGTCCGGAAGCTCTGCGCGTCCCGAAGCCGAATGACAATGTCATCGCCTTCGTTAACGACTATCACGCCTTCATCCCGCGCTAAATAATCCAGCAACGATCCAGGATCGTGCGCATCGAAAGCCACGGTGAACCGCCTGTTACGCAACGTCTCGCCTTCGACATGCAAGCGCGGCGTGGCGTGATTGCGATTGAACTCCGCGACGATGCGACCGAGAGTGTCGCCTTTGGCGTGAGTGCTGCGTAACCCGCTCACCGTGGGAATCAGGAACGCAGCCACCGCAACGAAAGCAATGCTGGCGGCGATGCCGGTAAACCAATGCGGCGCTTGACGCAATCTCGCGCGCGCCATGCGGGCAGCGGCCCTTCGAGCTTCTTCCTGCGCCAGCGCATTGAAGATCAGCGTTTCGACATCGATGCGCCGACCGCGATCTATAGAGTCGAGTTCCTGGTCCAGTTTGCTCGCCAGCAGCAGCTCGCGAACATGAGTGGGTGACGATTGAATCCACGCCCAGAACTTCGCGCGGTCATTCGGGCTGGGGGATTCCATCACCCGTAGCCAGTGCGCTGCCTGCTCCTCGACGTCCAGGGTTCCGAGTCGACTGGCGTTCATCACTCAGCTTCCTTCTCCCACCTGCGCCGTCGCAACTGCGCGCGGCCCTCCTGAAGGTATTTGTGGACAGCGTGCACGCTGGATCGCAGTTTGACCGCCACTTCCTCGTACGACATGCCATCGCGCTTGATCATCAACAGCACCGACGCATGTCGCGGAGACATTTGCGTGAAAGCCCTGTCGATCTGCTGCTGGATGCTGAGACTTTCTTCGAGCCGGCTGCAGAGTGCATCGGTGACGCGATCGGATTCTTCAGCGGCATCGCCGTCACTGAAGCTGAGACGCGACCGCTCCTGTGCCGCAGCCGTTCGATGATCGGCCAGGACGCGTGCGGCAACGGTATAGACAAAGGCGAGCGGCTTGCTTGCTTGCAGATCGGTACCGCCGCGCAGCAGCTTCATGTACACATCCTGTGCGAGGTCATCCACGTCCTGCGGCTCGCGCAAGCCACGAAACAGGTAGCGGCGCAGTTCCCTGCCGTAACGCTCGACTGCGGGAATCGAAAACCTGGTGTTGCCGGTGCGGACAGCCGGCTTCGCAATCGAATCGGTCATCGTGCCATAGTCATCCGTGTCTGACCTGTGGTCGCCCCGTTGTTTCATTGGGTAGCGGCATACCCTTATCTCGATCGAACGTATCTTCTGGATTCTTTGGAGGCTAGGTCGTTGCATCTACGCATCGTTCGAGCCACCAGAGAAGACATGTGAGCTACACGATGTTGACAGTTATTACAGATGTCAGTGTCCATAGCGGGCTCTCGGTTACATCGCGGTTTTATTGCGACAAGTTGCGCGAAAGCAGTACCGGATTCCAGCGCTAATCAAGACATGCATGCAGACACTGCCTGCCGTGTAGGCGTCCTGTCTCGGGCAAGGAAGCCCATTCGTCAAACAACAAATGGGAAACATTCATGTCCAGAGTCGCCCGCGGCGTCTTGATTGCCCTTGCGTCTATTGCCTATGAAGCTGCGGCTCAAGGTGCGCAAAGTGCTTCATCGCGAACCGGAACGCCCGATCGAGCGGTTTACTCGAAGGACGACTCATTGGATGAGATCGTCGTTACCGGGTCGCATATCCGCGGTGCATCGACATCGACTCAAGGGATAACAATCGATCGCGCGGAGATCGATAGAACCGGCTTCTCGACGGTAGAGTCGCTCGTGGAGAGTCTCCCGCAGAACTTCGCGGACGTCAGTCCCGCAGGCCGACTCAGCACCGGGGGCGCGACTCTGAGTGGCATCAATAACGATCGCGCCTCCAGTGTCAATCTTCGTGGGCTCGGGGCTCAGTCCACACTGACGCTACTGGATGGCGTGCGTCCCGCAGGGAGCGTTGGCGGCCGAGTCTTCGATGTATCGGCTATCCCACTGAGCATGATCGAACGGGTGGACATAGTCACGGATGGGCGCTCGGCAATCTATGGTGCCGATGCCGTAGCAGGTGTGGTCAATTTCGTGACTCGCAGGGAATACCAGGGATCACAGACGCAGGTGTCGTATGGAGGTGCTGAAGAAGGAGGGGAGCGCCTGCAGATCGGTCAACTCACGGGCATGAAGTTCGAGAAGGGCGGTTTTGCCATCGGATATGAATACTCTCGCGACCATGAATTCGATCTCGCCGATGCCGGCTTGCTTACGAAAGATACCCTTGAAAACATCGGTGGTCTCGAGGTTGGCCTGCAAACCCAGGCGCCCACCTGGCGACACTCCGCACTAGCTTCCGGGCACTACGGAATTACTGAAAAAATCGAGCTGTTCGCCAGCGCGCTATACACGGATAAGCGTATCGAATCAGAGGAGCGGCAACTTCGCACGGGCGCCCCCGCCGAATCTGTCTTTTTCATGAAACAGCCGTCACGCTTCTATGCGTTGGACGCGGGGGCGGAAGTAGAGATTTCACCAACGTGGGGCCTGCGCATCACTGCTGCGAGCAGCGCCAACGATGTGAAAATCGATCCGAATACCAATACGACCGTATTGGCGACCTCGAGCAGATCCAGCATCATTCTCAGGCACGACAAATCGACGGTGTCGTCTTTATCTGCTATAGCCGATGGCGTGCTTTTCAATGCGGGCGACTTTGCCCCGCGCTTAGCCGTCGGGGCTGAGACTCTCGATCAAGAATTCAAGCACACGCAATCCCGCAATGCCGTCGCCGAGCCCGTCTCGAAGAACGACCGAACGGTCAATTCGATGTTTGCCGAACTGCTGCTGCCGTTCATCCAGCAGGGTACGTCACCCCTGATGCATACACTCGAGGTCTCGATTGCGGGCCGATATGACGACTACAGCGATTTCGGTGACACCACCAATCCACAAATCTCGGCCATGTGGGAGCCACTGGAGGGTGTTCGCCTTCGCGTCGGCTATGCCGAAGCCTTCCGGGCGCCAGCACTGCTGGAACTCGTGCCAGCCAACTCGGCTCTCTTGAGCATCGTGAACGATCCACAGGCAGACACGGGGACGAGGCCGCTGCTGATTCTGAGGGGAGAGAACTCCGGCCTGGAGCCGGAAACGGCAAAGACCTTCAACGTCGGCCTGGAGCTGCAGCCGGCGTTCTGGCGTAACTCGTCCATTGCGATGGGATACTTCAGCGTGGACTACAGCAAGCGCATCGAAGTTCCCGCTGTGGCATTCAACGATCTATTCTCAGCGTTGACGAACTCGGACCGTTTTGTGCAGTTGATCGACAGAGCGCCGAGCTCCGCGGCGGCGCAGGCAATCGTCACCAGCGTTCCCACTCTCCTGAACCTGACCACTACCAGCTTCAATCCGCAGACACAGAACATCCTCGCGGTCTTTCCGGGCCTGGCAACCTTCGACAACCGCAACAATAACATTGCAGTCGAACGTGTCGACGGGTTGGATCTACAGTTAAAAAGTGCAATCCCGACAACGGCCGGAGAGTTTACTTACGGGATCAACGCCACCTATACGCTTAGGCACGATCGCAGCGTGACGACTACCAGTCCGTCCTTCAGTCTTCTGAATGAGGTAGGCAAGGCGACGGATTTCCGAGCGCGCGCGAGCGTAGGATACGACTCTGGCGTCTATGGAGTATTCGCCTTCGTTAACTACACCGACGGATACAGAAATCCGTATTCCATCCCCGTATCGACGTTGAGCTCCTGGACCACTGTGGACTTAACGTTCAGGGCGGAGCTCTTCCCTTCGTTGCAGGGCGGAGCACTGCGTAACCTGGTCTCGACACTGGCTGTCGAGAACGTATTGGATCGCGCACCGCCGCGCTTGCCCAGCGGAAGTGGGTTCGGCGTTCTGTACGACTCGAATAATGCGGATCCGTTTGGTCGATATATTTCATTGCGCGTTGTGAAAAACTGGGGTGGATCTTGAGTTCGCGTGGGCTAGACGGCGCGGTGTGAGCGCGGGTTGCTTGCCGTGCCAACCATCGCATCCGATTCGGCATGAGAGCAGGGGCAATCGGTTGCTTCCTGCTGTTCTGTGCAGCGGGGATACACGCAAACACTCTCGGGAGCGCCGGGCTTGACTTCAGTCTTCAAGACTACTTCGAAGTCAACCGCATCAAGGATGTCTCGCTGTCGTCAGACGGCTCTCGCGTTGCGTATGTTGTCGAACGCCAGCGCGTTCAAGGAAATAATGTCAGCAGGGTGGCCTACATTCAGCAAACGACGGCTGGCTCCTCACCAGTAGTCGCGAGGACGCCTCCCGACGCACACGGGCTGGCATGGATCGCTCATAAAGGACAGCTGGCATTTCTATCCGGTCAAGCCGGAGTGACTCATGTGTTCGCTTACGATACGCAGTCGGAAGAAACGCGCCAGTTGACCCAGAGTGAAGACGATGTCACTGACTTTCGCTTCGCTCCTCGTGGCGGAGCCATTGCCTATCTCACTGCGCCCGGATCCGAATCGCTCTACGATCGATTGAGGCGGAAAGGCCCCGGAATCCTGATCGATACTGACGTCGTCGGGATCGCGGATATGGTCGAGCCGAACGTTCGGCCCGCTCCATCGGCGCTGTGGCTGCTGCTGCCGGGCAGACGTCCACAGCAGGTTGACGTGCCAGGGGAATTGCGGAGTTTTCACTGGTCACCCGATGCGGAAGCTCTGTCGGTAACCTATACCCCGGCGTCCATGCCCGGGACCCGCCGTACCAGCGTCGGCGTAATCGACGTCCAGACAAAGCGATTTACCCCGATAGCGACCGCGGTTTCGATACCGGGTAACCGAGAGATAAGCTATTTCGGTGGAGAATGGATCCCAGGAACACGCAGCTTCGTGGTTCGACGCGTAGACGAGACGAATTCCTGGCTACGTGGTGCGCTCCAGCCTCGAATGACGATCGTGAATACGCTTCGTAGTTGGCGCGATACCGAAGCGCATTGGTGGGCGGCCCAAGAGATGTACCCGCTCGACGTCAGCGTCTATCCTCGGAGCTCGAAAACAATTTATGTAGAGGCGCGCCACAGAGCAATCGATAAGCTTATGACATGGACCAGTGACGATATCTATGTCCCTGATCCGTTATTCGATTTTCCCGATTCTAGTACGCGTTCGTTCCGGTTCAGCGAGGATTTCCGCACCGTGGTTTTCATTAAGGAGAGCCTCACCGATCCGCCGGAATTGTACGTGCGTTCCACCACAGGCAGCTCTCGCCGGCTGACCGGTGTCAATGTCGGCATTGCGCGTCGTCGACTACCCAAAATCTCAGTGATTACCTGGCGTAGCCAGGGCGATATCGAAATCAGCGGATGGCTGATGGCCCCGCCCGATGGCGCGACCGGCCCGCCGTGGCCGCTTCTTACTTACGTTCATGGGGGGCCAAGCTCGCCGTTTCCGGGTCGCTTCGCGCCGTCGACAAGTGTCTGGCCCTATCCGTTCGAGGTGCTTGCCTTAAATGGTGTGGCGGTTTTCATTCCGCAGTATCGGGGAACGAAGACTTTCGGAGGGGAACGAGGCTACCCAAAGAGCATGGATGCGGAGCCCGTGGATGACGTAGTGAGCGGCATCCAAGCGCTGGTGGGTCGTGGCATTGCCGATGGGGCCAAGCTAGGTATTGCCGGGCACAGTCACGGTGCCTGGCTGGGTGCAATCGTGGCCACGCGGATGAACGTCTTTCGTGCCGGATCCTTTGCTGAAGGATGGTCTAATCAGGCGGTGCTGTTTGAGACGCATGACGGCCAGCTCAACCGCGAAGTGCATCAGCGGGGAATCGGTGAGCTGTCCTTCTATGAGGAACCGCGGCGATACCTGGAGATGTCGCCCGACCTGCACATGAAGAACATCTCTCTGGCTGCTCTCTTCGAAAGCGGCTCGGGTGCTGCGGCTGTGCAGATGTTGGGGATGCCAAAAGCGATGCGGCATTTCGGTTTGCCAAGTGAATTCGTCATCTACCCCGCAACCGGCCACACCGTCACGACGCCGAGTGTGCAGCAGGAATCCTCGGAGCGAAATTTCGACTGGTTCCGATTCTGGCTCCTTGGAAAGGAAGATCCCGGAGTTACCAAAAGAACTCAGTATATGAGATGGCGTGAAATGCGCAGCGTACGAACACAGTCAGAAACCGGCGGTAGTCAAGAGGATCCGTCCAGCGAAAGCTCCGCGAACCGAATCTTCAATAAAGCATCCACAGCGGCCAGTGGAGCGTCATGCGGCCAAGCCAGTGCATCGTGTTGACCACGCCCGCAACCACGCTTCGATGTAGACCTGTTCGATCAAGTTCGAAAGATAGGCCGGTGAGGCGCCGGGCTCATTGGAAAGAGCTCCCTCGACGCGTTTCGGATCCAGGATTCCCTTCTTCACTAGAATACCGTCGAGCAGGAATTGTTTGAGGAACGGTTGATTGCCTCTCACGGCCTCTCTAGTCCAAGGCTCCGGCGTTCCTTTGCTGAGGCGCGTCAGGATAGCTGCTGGCAGTTCACGTGCGAACGCATGGCGGGCCACAGCACGGTTCACTGTTCCCCTGTTGTTAAAGAAGGTGGGCGTTCGCAGGCAGACTTCAGCTAACGGCTGACTCGCAAAAGGCGAGACCACGGGGGCGTCGCCGAATTCGGCAAACGGTGGGACATGGTTGTTGAACATGCGGATGGCGTAGACCATCAGGTACTTCGCGGGCGGCGTTCCGGCGATATCCTGTAGCCAGGGATGGACAAAGCGACCGACAGAACTGCGAACACTTTCCAGCGCGCTGGGTTTCAGCAGTGTGATATCCGATATCTTGACGCCGAGCGTACGTTCAGTGAACTGGTGGTTATCCCATCGCGATAACGATGCTTTGCGAAACCCCTCGATACCTGCCTGGCGCAAAATCCTCCATATGGAGACGTTGGCCCGGATGGCTGCATCGATCGCAACCTGAGTAAAGCCGCGGCGAATGCCATGGCGCCAGATAAAGTCGCCTGCGGTGTCAAACCGCGCGCTCTCAAAGAGATTGTCGCCCAACTCCCCGTTGAACATCGCATTTGCGCCATGCAGTTTCAGGAACTTAACCTCTTTTCGATACTGTCCGTATCCGCTGAAATCCAGAACGGGCCAAGCAGTTCTGGCGCAGTTCTCGAAGATCGAGAAATCCACGTGTTGTTCGCGTTCCTGTTCGATCAATTCGACGTCCAGATCGTGTGCTGCCGCACGCGCGAAGCCGCGTTCATCTCCAAGTGCATGCTCGGTAAAGTAGTTGAGGCAAATGATGTCCGGTCTGGGCAAAACCTTTCGCGCGCAGGCAACGGATATAGAAGAGTCGAGCCCTCCAGAGAGCGTATGCACTATACGGCCGAAGTGCTTCGCCCAAGATTGGACGCTCAGGTCCGTCGATTGCTTGAGCGCAGTTGCAGCCGCATCGAAGCTGGTGAATGAATCCTGCTGAGCGATGGTGCATGGATTCCAATAAAACTCGCGAAACAAGCCGTCTCTCGACACCGTGACGCATTCTCCTGCCTCTATCGAGTCAACCCCGTTGATGCCTGTTTCACGGCCGAGGTAATCGGCGAATGCCGCTTGGGCAGTGATGCAGTCCCAGTTCACCGTCAGGGCAGACAGATTGAGGTCGGCGTAGTCGTCGAGATGAGAAAAGAACAGGTGCAGCTCGCCGTACAGGGCATGAAAACATTGTATGCGGCTTAAAGGCCCCCTGAGAATACGGGAAGAGAGCCGTTCCCGGTCAACGAGTATTGCAAGGTAGGAACCCCAAAATTCGTTCACGAGACGGCGTCCAGCGCTGGTTACGATTCCTCGGGAAGCTTCATGATCGAACCGAGTCACGCGAGGCATAGCTCGCTGATCGGAACTGGTTGGCCGTGGAAATACCGTGCCGAGTATCAATCCGGAACGATTTTCCAGCAGGAGCATATCGTCCGCGCTCAGCCCTGGCGTTGGGCCGAAAACCGTTAGCCCCGGAGCTTCGAACATGCACCGCCAACCGGGTAGGCTCGCCAATACGTGGCGCCTAAAGGTTGCCGCTTCCCGGGTGGCCTCATGATCGTTCACGCTCCAATGCGCACAGAGGAATCTCGACATACTTTTCCTCTCTATATAGCCAGGATCGGCGTGTAGCGCTGTACGTGCTCTAGATTATCGTTGACTACCGTACCCTTCCACTGGACCCATGCGTGCGCGCTGAACGGCTTGGACCTGACACCCATGACGAAAGTGGCAGGCAGGCGTTTTCTTTGGAGAAACAGAGTGAGAGCAAGCGAATCGAACAAGCATTGACCGGCGGCGGAGTAAGTCCAAAGACGATGCCACCGGAATGCTTCAAAGAGTACTCGTGCCCCGTCTGTCGTGAATTCGACACGGTTTTTCGAAAGTAGCGATTTACTTTCCTTGATGCCATCGAGTACATGCTCAAGATTTGTCCATTTGAGCTTGTACGCAGACATGAGAGCGGCTCTCAGGAAAATAAGAGTATCTCCAGGACGGATGATGGGGCTGCCACCCGTGAACGCCGTATCCATCATTGATGCTGTCGCCTGTAAGTTGGCGGGAACGGCCGGTCTTCCGGCTGCGCCAGGCGGTACAAGTATTTTTGCCTCTAACAGCGCTTTTAGAGCGTCCCCGTCAGGTTGGCAGTCCGACTCGGTATATCCGTCACTGGTTCGATTGGTGGAGAGATGAAATGCTCGCCTGTAATCCGGGGGTAGCGCGAGGTATTTCTGTGTTCTGATATCGAGGATGACTAAGCCTTCGTCCAAGTGGCAGTGATGGATATGTGGGCCAAGTTTGTACTCAAACATCGACCTTCCTCCAATAGACGTGGCACGTTGCATAGGAGAGACGATCCCATGTGCTGCGTGCCACGCGCGCTACTGCGCCAAAGGATCAGCTGTATTTGTGTGTCATATCCATGTCCATGCCAGGATCGCCGCTCTTTGTTGCAGTCAGTACGCTTCCGAGTTCGATGATCATAATAATCTCCTTGATTGCGAAGTCGCCTCGTCGCCCCAGTGGGGTAACCCGACATTGCGTCCATAGCGTCCGGATAGCAACTCATAATAGTTAGTTGGCATTGAGTGCAGGCCGGCGTGTGCCCCTGTTCGCGGCATATCTCCTTGCTCTAGATATTGCATTCAGACCTGTCGGAGACGCTTCAAAAATAACCTTTGTGTCCCTGTCCAACGCGTTGCGGTCCCGATATGGCCCGGGTATCTGAATGTGCGGCTGGCGCACTGTCTGTGTCATGGAGAAATCGTCGGTCGTTGCCGATGCTGCAGATCGACAGGTTTATCCGGTGACCGATCAGGTATCTTGGCTTGCACTGCGAAATAGCCTGTCGACTGGCTCGAGTCTTTCCTCACCGATGCAGCGACGATCGAGGTCGACACTCATCGCTGCAGCCGCAGCAGAGACTGGCCTGCGAAACAATCGACAGGCGCACGCATTAATTACCTATTGTTTCGTCTTCGATCGATTGCTACCACTGCATCCATCGGTCGGTAATCGGGCGCACGGCGGCTCGCGTAAGTGTTCTCATGATCGGAGGGCATTCTCGACCTAAGTCGATGCGGTACAGGATGCACTGGCCGCGTTGCAGGGTTCTCCCTAAAGCTGGGAGCCTCTTGCCTCATGGAGTGACCGGCATGCCTCGCGTACCCAGACAGCACATTCGTTACGGGATCTACTACGTCCAGCTGTTCATCAGCGGCGACGGACCGCAGTTTCCGGGGCCGGACGATCAACGGGATTTCGAGTTGCTGGTGGCGCGAGCGCTAAGTCGCTCGGGCGCTAAGCTGCACGCGTATGCCTGGTTGCGTGATTCGTCGAACCTGCTCATCCAAGTCGACGACATGCCGCTGGGGCAGATCGTCCAGAGCATCACCGGGCCTTACTCCCGCGGCGTCAACCTGCGGTTGGGAAGAACCGGGCAGCGATTCGAACATCCTCATGGCGCGACGCTGGTGCAGCCGGGCGACGATGTACTCGAGACGGTCGGCCACCTGCATCGTCTGGCCATCGAGTCAGAGTTCTATGCGCCGCCTCACAGCCACACGCTCAGCAGTCACTCGGCGTATCGAGGGGAAGTGACGATTCCATGGCTAACAATGGATCTCGTCCACGAACTTCTCGCAGCGCGCGGATTGACGGAACGCGCCGGCTATCGGCAGTTCATCCGCGAATTTCGCCCGACGTTCATCAACGTGCTCACCACGAACAGCCAGGGAGTGACGACGCGAACCGTCAACGAAGCGGCGTTCGTCAGGTGGCTTTCGGAGCGAGCCGAGCCGGCGCGCACGTCGTTGCAGGAACTGGTCGGCGCGGTGGCCAGTCACCTGGTGGTAGCGCCGGTCGAATTGCATTCGATCTCACGCCGTCGTTCGCTTTCATGCGCTCGCGCCGTGATCACCTGGTATGCGATGAACGGGCAGATCGCGACGCTGACGGAGGTTGCGAAACATTTCGATCGCGATCCCTCCACGCTGTCCGCGGGAATGTCGCGTTACATGCGGTCCAGGCCCGAACTCTTCCTGGTTTCGTTGGAAGAATTCCTCAACGCCTCGCCGCCGGATGTCGATGTTGCCGACAGCGTTCATTAGCCGCCGCTCAAGTCATTGCCCTGGTCATCGCCTCGGGCTGCGGCGTGGCGGCTGGCAATCGTGCCGAATGTGCGCACGGCATCGCTATTTAGACCAATAATCCATGCTCTGTCACCAAGCCGGCAGGGTGTTTTTGCTTGGATGCAATAGTCTGAGCTTTGCCTGCGTTGCCGATTCAGCTTCCCGCAACAGTCGTGCCGCCGCAAGCTTGGCGGCGCGGCAATCGTTGAGTGACACTTCGAACGAACGGTGGCCAAGGAGCGCCGTCTGGCAATGTGAGTACCGCAGATCGCCGTGAACCCAAGGAATGAGCGCGCAATGTTCCCGAAACTTCGTACCCACTACGCAACCATTCGCGAAGTCCTGTCACTCGTATGGTCGCAGGCAAGCAACTTCGTGAAGCTGCGGTTGCTGATGTCGCTGCTGCTGCTGGTCGTGATGTCTCTGATGACGGCCCTCGGCCCGCTGGCGTTGGCGCATGTGGTCGACTCGTTGTCGGATAAGACGGGCTCACCGGAATGGCCGGTGGCGCTGATGGCCGTCCTGTATGTGCTAAGCCAATGGTTCGCGAGAAGCATCGGCGAAATCCGCGGCTTGGTTTACGCACGGGCCGAGCGCCGGATGTTCCGCACCTTGAGCGAGCGCCTGTTCGGACATGTGATGCGCCTGCCGCTGCGGTTCCATCTCGAACGCCAGACCGGCGCGATCAACCAGACATTGGAGAATGGACTGCAGGGATACCAGATGATCGTTCATCACATGGTGTTTACATTCCTGCCGCTGCTGGTCGAGTTGGGGGCCACCAGCGTGATCCTGCTGGGGCTGAAGCAGCCGGTGTTCTTCATGCTGTTTGCAGGCGCGCTGGTGTGCTACGCGGTGGCTTTCAGTATCGCGGCGATTCGAGTGGCAGGTGCCGCAAGTTCCGCGTCGAAAGCGCACATCACTGCGTCGGCATCGATGACCGATGGCGTCATCAACTATGAAACCGTCAAGTACTTCGCGGCCGAGGCGGTAGTGCAGGAACGCGTCAGCCAGGCACTCATCCAGACGGAACATCGCTGGGTGGATTTCTATCGGCGCTATGCAGTCAACGGGCTGGCGGTCGCGGGAATCTTCGGCGCCTTTTTGCTTGCGACCATTCTGTACGCGACTCACCAGGTGCAGGCGGGGCTGCTCACCATCGGTGGCTTCGTGCTGGTGAATACTTACATGTTGCAGCTAGTGCGGCCGGTCGAGATGCTCGGGTATGCGATGCAGGCGTTCTCGCAAGGCATCGCGATGCTGGAGAAGATGCTCGAATTGCTGCACCAGGAACCCGAACTCAGGCAGGAGAGCGATTCGCTGCTCACCAGCGGACCGGGTGAACTGCGCTTCGAGAACGTCGGCCTGTTCTATCGGCCGGAGCGCGCGGTGCTGAAAAATCTGAATTTCACTGTTCCGCCGGGTCGCACCATAGGCATCGTGGGTGCGAGCGGCGGCGGCAAGTCTACGATCGTCCGCCTGGTCGTGCGCATGCTGGAGCCGAACGAAGGGCGCGTGTTGCTCGACGGCCAACCGATTGCCGCGATGTCGCTGGACAAATTACGCGGCGCCATTGCAGTGGTGCCACAGGATACGGTGCTGTTCGACGATACCATCGCCTACAACATCGGCTTCGGCAAGGCAGGCAGCACTTTGGAGCAGGTCCAAGCCGCGGCGAAGCTCGCTCATCTGCACGATCTGATCATGCGCTTGCCCGAGCAGTACGAGACGCGCGTCGGTGAGAGAGGCGTCAAGCTGTCCGGCGGCGAACGCCAGCGTGTTTCGATTGCGCGTGCGGCGCTGAAGAATCCGCGAATCTATGTTTACGATGAAGCCACTTCGTCGCTGGATAGTCGCACGGAGCACGAGATACTGGAGAACCTCAGGGAGATTTCCAAGTCGAGCACTACGCTGATCATCGCGCACCGGCTGTCCACCGTCGTGCATGCGGATGAGATCGTGGTGCTGGAAGGCGGATCGATCGTCGAGAGCGGTCCGCATGAGACGTTGCTGCGGCATGGTGGACGGTATGCGGCGCTGTGGAGAGCGCAGCAGCAGGGGTTTGTGTCGAATGTGGGGAGGGCGACGGAGGCGGTGCGGTGACGCAGTGTGCGCCTGACTTATGCGAAGCGCAGCCGCTGAACCAACTCTCACTACGCCTGTCGGAATGCGCCATGGAAACATGGAGCAGTCGCCCATTCAGGGTATGGACCATCGTCATCGGTGGTCACCTGCTGCTGGTCGTGTTGTTCATGAACGCCAACAAGGGCCGCGATCCAGCAATTGTCGAGACGAATCGCACTGTACTCATCTTCATTCCATCGCCGCCGCCTGAGCCACCGCCGGCTGCCGAACCAGCAACAATCCCAACGCCCGTAGCTCCCGCCGTCGTGAAAGAGAATCTACCCACGATCGCCGTCGCGTTGCCACCCGAAGCGCCGCCCCCAAGTCATGCCATCGACTGGCGAGCTGAAGGCGAGCGCTCCGCTCGGATCATCGTTGAACAGTCACAGAGCAATCGAACACGGCAGCAGCCGCGCGAGCAGAAACCCTCGTTCGAATGGCATCCGGAACCGCGCAAGGCAGGGTTCTCCGGCTTGCTTCCCTACGTCAGGCTGGGGAAGCGTTGCATGCTCGGGCTGGGTTTCTTCGGTTGTGCCATAGGAGAACTGCCGAAAGCCGACGGCACTCTCTTCGACGATATAGGCGATCCCGATCTACGTCGCAGTTCCGTCCCGGCTGCCGACGAGTGACGCATTTGCGACCACTCGGGCAGCGGCTCGACGCGCGAGCTTGAGTTTCGACGCCAGGATCCGGCGCTCCCCATGCTTGTTGAACGAGACGACGATCTGGTCGTTCTCCACGCGAATGACCTCGCCGCGGCCGAACTTCTTGTGGCTCACGTTCGATCCCGGTACGCATGTCTCGATCTCACTCGACGGCCGCACAGGTTCTTCGTTCGCCGTAGCGACGACGGTCGCCGGCTGACTGCAGTTGTCGCAGTGATTGCATGGCTCACCGACGGGCTCGCCGAAGTATTCCCGCAGGAACTGCATGCGGCACTGGCCAGTCTCGCCATATCGCATGATGGCGCGCAATCGTTCGTTCTCAGCCGCGTGCAGCGTGTCGAACGTTGCGATGAACGCGTCGAGTTCCGCTTCCGACAGTCCACGCTGCAGCCTGATGCGGCGGCCTTCGCGCTCCACGACATCGAGATCCTCGAGAGCTGCGATGAGTACGCTGACCCGTCGCGGGGTCAGTGAACTCATCTGCGCCAATTCCCCGAAAGAGAACGAAGCGTCGTGATCCGCACGCGCGAATGCCTGCAACAGTGACAGCGCGTCACGCTGTTTCGGATGCTTGCCGCCGGCGAAGAAACTGCGAATGCGTTTGTCTTCGAGCCGATACAACAGCACGCAGCGTGCCGGATCGCCGTCGCGTCCGGCGCGGCCCGCTTCCTGGTAATAGCTTTCCACCGAGCCGGGGAAGTGCCAGTGAACGACGAAGCGCACATCCGGCTTGTCGATGCCGAGACCGAAGGCGTTGGTCGCGACCATCAACCGCGACTGGCCGCTCATGAAGCGCTGCTGGGACTGCTCGCGATCGCGCTTGTTCATCTGTCCGTGATAGCGCTCGACGGACAGGCCCTGGTTCTTGAGCAGCAGGTAGATTTCGTCCGTGCGCTTCACGGTGGCGACGTAGACGATGCCGCTGCCCGGCGTCGTCTCGATTATTTCGAGCGCGCGGGCTTCCTTCTCCTCCCGATTGACCGTACGCATCACTTCGAGCGTCAGGTTCTCCCTTTCGATGCCCGTCTGGATGACGCGTGCAGTGTCGATGCCGAGTTTGTCTCGAATCTCCTGCAGCAGGTCCGGCGGTGCCGTGGCGGTGAGCGCCAGCACCGGCGGCGCGCCGAGTTGCTCGATCACGTGACGCAGCTGTGCGTAGGCAGGGCGGAAGTCATGGCCCCACTGTGAAATGCAGTGTGCTTCATCGACGACGAACAGCGAGACGGGATGTTCGGTGAGCGCCGCGACGTTGTCTGGATTCTGCAAGCGTTCTGGCGTCACCAGCACGATGTCGTGCGAACCGCGCCGGATCTCGTGCTCGCGCAATTGCTGTTCGGCGAGCGACACCGTGGAATCCAGGCGGGCCGATTCTATCTGCGCTGCTTCGAGATGCTCTTTCTGATCCTGCATCAACGCGATCAACGGCGACACGACGATCACGGTACCACGCAGCAGCAATGCCGGCACCTGGAAGCATAGCGATTTGCCTGCGCCGGTCGGCAGAACGCCGACGGCGCTTTGCCCGGCAAGGACGGTCTCGATGAGTTCTCGCTGGCCCGGACGGAAACGGGTAATGCCTAGACGCTCGCGGGCAACGGCTCGTATTTCCGACCATGTTACGTGGTCGCCCGGATTGTATTCGCCTTCGGCCATGACTTCTCCAATGACTGGATCAGTTAAGCCGGGCGGGCGATGTTTGTTCCGGTGTCTTACGTTTCGGCTTCGGCGGCGTCGAGTGCTTCCGTCGCCACCTGCACCGTCATCTCCAGGAAATCGCCACGATCGCCCGAATACAATCCCGAGATAGGCATGACGCCGCGAGGGTGATGGCTCACGCCGACGGCAATGTGTTTCTGTGAGACGGGTTCGCCGAGGGTCGGATCGAAGCCGCGCCAGCCGAGGCCGGGCAGGTACGCCTCCATCCATGCATGAGTCGAAGCGCGGCCCGCATCGGAGGCGGCGCAATGCAGGTAACCGCTCGCGAATCGACTCGATATTCCCAACACGCGTACGGCTTCGAGCATGAGCGTGGCCATGTCACGACATGAGCCCTTGCCCTGTTGCAAGGTGCGCACCGGGCTCTGCACGCCTTTCTCCGAACGACGCAGGTACTGGATCTCTTTCTTGATGGAGCTGCAGACACGCAGCATCATCTCTTCAGCATCCTCGCGCGAGTCCAACGGCAGCACGCGATCGATCCAATCGCGCACCAGCGCCGCCTCTTCCGGGTATGTCGAATTCTGATAGGCCGAAGCGACAGCGGTTTCCATCGCGTCGTAAGTCACGGGATAGGGGACAGCCCAGGGCTCATGCACTACCGGCCGTGGAAATGGCGACCAACGTTCCACGATCACGTCGCTGAAAATCTCCAGCTGCGCGGCTTCCACGTCGAAGTCGAGTATCGCCACCGAGTTGCCGAAGACGTCGCGTGTCCAGACCAGCTGGTGTGCCGGATCGATCTGCAGGCTCATGCTCAGCACGCGCAGGTCGTGGCCTTCGCGGGGCCGTAGTACCAATCGATGTCGTCCGAATCGCACCGGCCGGGCGTAGCGATAAACGGTTCGATGCTGAATTCTCAGGCGGGACATGGACGCAAACTAGGCAGTGTTGATGGCTTCGAGCGAGACGGCTGTGCTCTTGGCGCGCTTGGCGCTCAAGGGGATGAATTTCTGATCGGGTTCGAGCTGGCAGTCTACCTGTATTTTGGTGCCCTGGACCGAACCGAAAATACTCGCGAGGGAAGCGTCGGCCGCGTCCCGGCCGGTGCCGATACGCACCAATCCGTTGAGATGCGCGAGGCGCGTGGCGTCGAACACCAGCCACGAGCCGCCGATGTGGCATTCGAAGCAGGCATGAAAATCGGCCGGTTCCAGCTGATAGGCATAGCCGGCGAAGTAGCGCGCCGGAATGTTCAGGGCGCGACACAGGGCAATGGCCAGGTGCGCGAAATCTCGACATACGCCAGTGCGTTGCGTGACTGTGTCGTAGGCGGAGGTGTCCGAGCTGGTGGAGCCGCGCACGTATTCCACGTTCTCGTGGATCCAGTCGACGATGGCGCGCACTTTCTCGTACGGATGATCCAGGTCGCCGAACAGGTCCCAGGCCAGTCGTCCCAGCCGGTCGGACTGACAGTAACGGCTGGGGAACAGGTAAGGCAGGGCGGCCCGGTCCAGTTCTGCCACCGGCACTGCATTGATGGTCTTCACTGGCAGCAGGTGGAACTGGCAATCGACGAGCGCCTCGTACGAGATCGACAGGCGCTTGGCTTTGCCGGTCTTCAGGCGGATGAAACGATTGTCGCTGCCCTGGGAGAGAAACTCCTCGAAGGCGACCGGTGGATTCACCGTGAAGCGCTCCTCCACGACGCTCTGCGATGCGCTTCGCTGCGCATGAATATTCAGCATCAGGGTCGACGGGAAGCGAACGTCGTATTCGAGTTGACTGGTGACGCGAAACAGCATCGTGGCCGGGCCTCAAGGTTGTACCAGGGAACGCCACGTGTTGGCCGTCGTCCCTGTGTGGAGTGCCGTAATCGTCCAGCCTCATTTCTTGTTCCCTGGGACGGGCGGGTATTTAGACAAATAGTCCGGCGGCGGACATCCATTCTCATTTAGACAAAATCGATCAAATCGATTGAGACACTCTTTCGCAAGAGAGGAACTCTGCGGGGCAATTGGAGTTCACCGCGTGTCAACTAACTCTTCTCAAATACGGTGACTCATGGCGACTCGCAAAGCTCCTCCCGCTCCCCCGAAAAAATCTCCTGTAGGCAAATCGGCGGTGGAAGATGCAGCGCGCTCGACCAAGCGCGTCGGATCCGACGACCCTGCCGCGGTTAAAGCCAACCCAGTGAAATCTTCTTCGCGCGCCACCGCTGGTGGCCCATCGGTTAAGCCCGCGCAAGCGCGCGCCAAGGCGAACGACAAACTGGCTGTGAAGGCAGCAGGCACGGCGGAACTCGCTGCAGCCATGCCTTACAACATCGCGAAAGCCAGCGAACACTCCCGCAAGGGGCCGCCGACACCGGTGGAAGGCCAGACAGTGGCGCCGAGCGATCCTGCCGTCGTAGGCAGTACGCTCACGGAAGTAAATGTCTCGTCGAAGACCGGATCCAAGGCTCCGCACGGAACCAATCCAGCCAACTCGCCGCTCGATCGCGTGCGTGTGGATTCCAGCGGCCAGCGGCTCACGACCAACCAGGGCGTGGCCGTCGCCGACAATCAAAACTCACTGAAAGCCGGCCTGCGCGGCCCGGCACTGCTCGAAGACTTCATCCTGCGTGAGAAGATCACTCACTTCGACCACGAGCGAATTCCGGAGCGTGTAGTTCACGCGCGCGGCTCGGGCGCTCACGGCTTCTTCGAATGCTACGAACCGTTGGCGAAAGTTACCCGTGCATCGCTGTTTGCTGAAGCCGGCAAGATCACGCCGGTGTTCGTGCGCTTCTCGACGGTCGCCGGCGAGCGCGGTTCGGCAGACACAGTGCGTGACGTTCGCGGCTTCGCCGTGAAGTTCTACACCGACGAAGGTATCTGGGACCTGGTCGGCAACAACATCCCGGTGTTCTTCATCCAGGACGCGATGAAGTTTCCCGACGTGATCCACGCCGTGAAGCCAGAGCCTCACCACGCCATGCCGCAGGCATCCAGCGCGCACGATACGTTCTGGGATTTCGTCTCGCTCATGCCCGAATCCATCCACATGCAGATGTGGGTGATGTCCGATCGCGCCATTCCGCGCAGCTACCGGATGATGCAGGGCTTCGGCGTGCACACCTTCCGCATGATCAACGAGGCCGGGGAGTCGGTGTTCGTGAAGTTTCACTGGACGCCCGTGGCCGGCACGCATTCGCTGGACTGGGATGAAGCGGTCAAGATTGCCGGCGCCGATGCCGATTTCCATCGTCGCGACTTGTGGGAAGCCATCGAGGCGGGCGCCTATCCCGAATGGGAGCTGGGCCTGCAGATCTTCACGGAAGAGCAGGCCGAAGGCTTCAGCTTCGACGTGCTCGATGCGACCAAGCTCATCCCCGAGGAACTGGTCCCGATTCAGCCGGTGGGCCGCATGGTCCTGAATCGCAATCCCGATAATTTCTTCGCCGAGACCGAGCAGGTCGCGTTCTGTACGGCGCACATCGTGCCGGGCCTGGACTTCAGCAACGATCCGCTGCTCGCCGGCCGCATCCATTCGTATGTCGACACGCAGATCTCGCGTCTCGGCGGACCGAACTTCCACGAGATTCCGATCAACGCGCCCATCAACCAGGTGCACAACAACCAGCGCGATGGCATGCATCGCCAGGCCATTCCACGCGGTCGCGTCGCTTACGAGCCGAATTCGCTGGGTGGCGGTTGTCCGTTCCAGGCAGGCGCTACTCGCGGATTCACTTCTTTCCCGCAGACCTTGCGGCAGGAAGACAAGGTGCGCGGCAAGCCGGAGAAGTTTGCCGATCACTACACGCAGGCGACGTTGTTCTTCAACAGCCAGAGCGAACTGGAGAAGGCGCACATCGTTCGTGCGTTCCGCTTCGAACTGACGCGTGTGCAGACGGCCGCCATTCGCGAGCGCGTGGTGTCGATGCTGGCCAATGTATCCGCCGAGCTGGCGCAGGCAGTGGCGGAAGGCCTGGGCATCGAAGTGCCGTCGGCAATGCCAACGGTACTGACCAAGGTGACCAAGCCTGAGGTCAAAGTCTCCGGCGCCTTGTCGTTGCTGGCGCGCCCTGGCGATGGCAGCGTGAAGACCCGTCGCGTCGCCATCCTGGTGGCTAAGGGTGTGGAGGGCGCTTCGTTGATGGCTCTGCACACGACGCTGTCCGGTGCGGGCGCGGTGCCGCGATTCGTCGGTGCTCGACTGGGCCGGGTCGCCACTGCCGAGGGCGATCCGATCGATGTCGAGATCACGATGGAAGCGGCGCCGTCCGTATTGTTCGACGCCATGGTGCTTCCGGATGGCGCCGACGCCATCGCTGCGCTGGCGGCCGACGGCCACACACTTGAGTTCCTCAAGGACCAGTACCGCCACTGCAAGCCCATTCTCATCATCGGTGACAGCGCCACTTTGCTCGACAAGGCCGGCATTCCTGCAACGCTGCCTACGGGCGATGCCGATCCGGGCCTGCTGCTCACCGATGTGGCCACCATTGCGAAGGGCACTGCGGCCTTCATGGCGGCTATCGGCAAGCACCGCGCGTTCGATCGCCAGATGGATCCGCCCGCAGTCTGAATGCAACGCTGATTCCAGAATCCTTACTAAAGAGAGAACGACCATGAACATGACCCAACTGAACGAACTGCTGCTGCAATCCCTCGAACACGAAAAGGGCGGCGTGCAGATTTACGAGACCGCGCTCAAGTGCGTGGTGAATCCGGACCTGCGCGAGGAGTGGGAGAAATATCTACAGCAGACACGGGAGCACGTCCGCGTGCTCAACGATGTATTCGCCAACCTCAAGCTCGATCCTTACCAGGAAACGCCGGGCCGCCAGGTCGCACGTTACCTCGGTGCGTCGCTGGTGCAGGCAATGCAGATGGCGCTCACGTCGGCGCCACCTGAGGCTGCACAGCTCGTTGCTTGCGAGTGCGTGGTAAACGCCGAGACCAAGGACCACCTGGACTGGGAATTGATCGGCAAGTGCGCTGACAAACTCACGGGTGACGCGCGCCAGCTACTGATGGATGCTTACCTCAAGGTGGAAGACCAGGAGGACGAGCACGTGTACCACTCGAAGGGCTGGTGCCGTGAGCTTTGGATCGAGTCGCTCGGGCTCAAAGCCATCCTTCCCCCACCGGAGGAAGTGCAGCACGTGACGAATGCGATGGAAGCTGCTGAAGCGGAGCAGAGCGCTCCGGCGACACGTTAAGAGTCGGTAACAAGACGCAAGGTCGCCGGCGATGCCGGCGACCTTGCGCAGTTCGATCAGAGTTCGGGCGCCGAAAGGATTTCGCGCTCCGCGCGCAACCAATCTTCCACTTCGTTACCGGGCGCAAACCCACGCTGCTCGGCCAGTTCGTAGGCGCGTCGTGAAATCTGCTCTTGAAGGTTGGCGGCGAAATGTCCCGCATGCTCGTCCCAGCTCGAACGCCCTGCGGTGTACGGCATGTCGGCGAAGCTGCTGGATAACCCATGCTCGATCGGGTCGACGATGACCGATTCGATTGGCGCGGCCGTTCGACTCGCGGCGCCGCCTTGCGCTGATTGCTCGACCATGAAAACTCTCCACGGAAACTACCCGGAAACCCAAGTCGCAGGTTACGTAAAAAGTTCCTGGTTAGCGGCGCTGCGCGCGGACTTCAGAATCGCTTGAACGTTTCCGGCACGGGGGGAGGAGGCGGCGACAGGCCATGAAGCAGGGCGTCCACTACCGCGATGCTATTGACTACATCCACCGGTGCGTACGGTTTACTGATGTAGCCGATCGCCAGATGCGAGTTGGAACAGGCGACTTCGGCTTGGCCGCTGACGAACACGGCCGGGATTCCCTGCGACGATAGAACTTTCGCGATGACGATGCCGTCACCAGCGTGGTCGAGATCTATGTCGAGCAGTGCCAGGTCAGGGCGGGCAGTCACTATCAGGCCGAGTGCGGAGTCGATCGAGTGCGCCGGTCCCAGCACTTCGTAACCCATGTCCTCGATTTCCGCAGCCAGCGACATTGCAATCAGCGGTTCGTCTTCGACAACCAATACTTTCATGGCGAACCTTTGTTACGGCATGTTCATGCCAAACGCCATTTGACGACAGGGGTTCCGTTGCGTCGCCATGGCGTTGATTACACAACCACGGCGTGGTGATACTTCCGATAGAGAGAGTGCATATGAAGCGATGTTGCGTGTGTAGAGTAAGAGAATTTCCCGCGGAGCAAGCGGAGCGCGCTGAGCAGAGAGATATATAGAAATGGCAGGAGGCGGATTGCATACTGTCGCCTCTCTTAGATTCATCCCCCCGGTCGCCGGTGAATGATGCGGTGAGCCTGCGCAAAGCTTCGTATGGAATTTGCCGACAGGGAAACATGTTGGCGAGGGATCGTCGCTCCCTCGACCCAGGCCAGGATCACCGTCTGGTTCTCACTCCTGCATGACACCCCTCGTTTCACTACTCAGTTCTCACTCTTGCCACTGGTGCGCGCGGGTGCGTCTCCTAGAATGCCGCACATGTTTTCTACCGGGGAGTGCGATGTTTCTTTCGGAGTGGATGGCGGCGACAAGAGCGCGACTTGCTTCTTTCAAAGCAGGCCTGCCGCAGTTCCGGCTGGGTATCGCTGCGACCCTGAGCATTGCGTTCCTGGCAGTTGCCGGCCTCGCCGCCGCAGCTAACCTCATTTCGGAGCGCGGACTGCGCATCATCCAGACGGTCAACACATCGCCAGCGCCACCCACGATCGTTCGCCGCCCGACACAGGCGCCAGTCGAAGAAGCACCCGAAATTCCCGCGCCTCGCTTCGTCAGCGCCGAGCCTGTACTGGCTGCAGCGGCCCGTTTCGAACAGGCCGCTCAAAGCCGCTCCATCACGCAGAGTGAGGGGGCCGACATCGAAGTACAGAATGCGACTTTCGAATTACAGCGCGCCACCAATGAGCTGTTGAGCAACGTCGCGGATCGCACCGAGCCGCGCGATCGTCGCAAGGTCAACGCAGGTCGCGAAGAGTATGAGAAGACAGGCGCCGGCCTGATCAGAACAGCAGATGCGCAGCGCTCCACGCTTGCCGAGTACTCGGCGCGCTACGAATCGATGCACGCACGCGCCCGCGCTACGATGGAAGGCGCGTGGAAAGTCTTCGGTCGCGTAGTCGCGCGACAGGCGCTGGTCACTCTCAGTACGCAGATCGAGGACATGGGGCGCCGGTCTGCGGCGCTGACCGGACGTAATGGCGACATGACCACCGTGGCCGCCTCCGTGGCGGGCAGCGAACGTGCTATCGCCGCCACGCTGGCCGACAACGAACGCAGCCTGGTCGGATCGCAGGGCAAGGAATGGGTTGCCGCGATGAACGAGGATCTCGCTTGGCTCGCGGCATCGCGTGAGAAAGTGCTGCAGATGGAGCAGGAACTCGGCGCAACGCGTGACCGGCTCATGGAATTGCGAGGTTCGCTCGAAACTCGTTCACGCAATATTGCAAAATTGCCTGCGCAGTCCGGCTCGAAAGTTAAAGCCGCGGCAGCCGCAGCTACGTCGACGAGTGCCGCGACCGTTGCTGCCGCAGACACGCCTACCGTTGCTGTAAGAAGCCAGCGCGGACATCATTCGCCCCGCTTCGGCCGCCCGGCCGTCGTGGCCACCGGCATCGATCCAGACGAGTCCGCTCGCAAGTCCGTCATTGCGTGGATCAGCGCAGCGGTGTTGTTGCTGCTCGTATTCATCAGCGTGGCGACTGTCAGGAGCGTCGTGGGCCCGGTGCGTCGATTGGTTCGTGCGACGACGCGTCTCGCCCAAGGCGACCTGGAGGCGCGAGTCACATCCGGCGGCATCAAGGAACTCGACACGCTGGCGGTCGCCTTCAATGACATGGCGGGAAAGCTCAGCGATGCGGAACGCATCACTCGCGACTACCAGGCCGAACTGGAAGCGAAGGTCGCCGAGCGCACCGAGCAATTGAAATTGCTCGCGAGCGTCGATCCGCTGACCGCGCTGCCGAATCGTCGCGAACTGTTCGTACTGCTGGATGATGCATTGGTGCAAGCCAAGGCGAAGGATGCCTGCGTCGGCGTGTTTTTCCTCGACGTCGACAATTTCAAGAACATCAACGACGGCCTCGGCCATGCGTTCGGCGACCAGGTGTTGCGCGCCACTGCCTTACGTTTGCAGCAGGCCGCGGCGAAGTTCGGTTTCGCGGCTCGCCTCGGCGGCGACGAATTCACCCTGGTGATGACCGAAGCCCGGACCATCGACGAAGTACGCGACGTGGGATTGCAGTTGGTCAAGGCATTCACGCAGCCGCTGACCGTCGACACTCGCGAGCTGGTGCTCAGTGTCAGCATCGGTGCGAGTGTGTTTCCTCTGCACGAACGTACGTCGGATGCACTGTTGCGAGCAGCGGATGCCGCGCTGTTTCGAGCCAAGGCACTCGGACGCAGCCAGCTCACGATGTACTCGCCGGAGCTGCTGACGACTGCTGCTGCCAAGTTCGCGATCGAACAAGGCCTGCGTCGTGCCCTGGACAAGGGTGAATTCGAACTGGTTTTCCAGCCGGAACTGAACCTGGCATCCATGCAGGTCGAACTGGTCGAAGCACTGATCCGCTGGCGGCAGCCCGACGGCCGGCTGGCCAGCCCCGGAGAGTTCCTCGCCGTCGCCGAAGAGTCGGGACTCATCATGGAGATGAGCGACTGGGTGTTGCGCACAGCTATCTCCACTGCCGCGCGTTGGCATCATGGCAGCTGGCCGGATGCCCGCATCGCCATCAACGTGTCGTCGCGCCAGCTCATCGACGCTACTTTCGTCGAGCGCGTGCAGAACCTGTTGAAGGAATATCGCCTGCCGCCTCGTTGCATCGAGATCGAGCTGACGGAATCGGTGTTGCAGACGGGCCCGGCCACGTTGGCGGCCTTGCGCCAGATTCGTTCGTGCGGAATTGCGATTGCGCTGGACGATTTCGGCACCGGCTATTCTTCGCTGGCGTCGCTGCAGCAGTTGCCGCTGACGCGCATCAAGCTGGATCGCAGCTTGCTCGAGGATATCGACACGAGCCCGCGTTCGCTGTCGATTGCCCGCAGCATCATGTCGCTGTGCCGGAGTCTCGGACTGGAGATTACGGCTGAGGGCATCGAGCGGGCGGAGCAGCTGTCGCTGCTGCTGGCGGATGGGGCGATGTTCGTGCAGGGATATCTGCTATCGCGGCCGATTGCGGAGGGCGAAGTGATTCCAAGTCTGGCTGCTGTGGCCGAGCGGAGCCGGTCGCTGCTGTTGCCGAGTGCAACGGCGGCGGCGACGCATGAGAAGGTGGCTGGGGATACGGGGCGGGTTATTGCGTTTCAGCGGCAGGGCTAGCGCAAAAAGCCTGACGCATCACCCCAAGACCATTTCCACGACATGCGTCCCGCCATCGTCCACCAACGCAATCCTGGTCTCGCCCAAACCAAGCGCCACCCCATCCACCACCGTTCTCACCGCCCCGCGATTCACCCCGTGCGGATTCGTCACCGCAATCTCATATCGCGACGACCGGTACTTGAACACCATGTCGAAGCCCGGCCAGTCCTTCGCAATACACGGCGTCAGCAGCAGATGATCTCCCTGCACATGCAGGCCGAGAATGCCTTCGATGCCGGCGCGATACATCCATCCCGCCGAGCCCGTGTACCAGGTCCACCCACCACGCCCCACATGCGGCGCGACCGAATAGACATCCGCGGCCACCGCATACGGCTCCACCTTGTACCGTCGCAACCCCGTGCGCGTGCTCGTGCGATTGATCGGATTGAGCAGCGAAAACAGCGCGGCCGCCTTCTCTCCCTGGCCGAGTTTCGCGAAGGCAATGACCGACCAGGTAGCCGCGTGCGTGTACTGACCGCCGTTCTCGCGTAATCCCGGTGGATAGCCTTTGACATAGCCAGGATCCAGCGGCGTCTTGTCGAACGGTGGGGTGAACAGCAGCGCCAATCCATCGTCGTGACGAATCAGTTGCTCATCGGCCGCGGCCATCGCCTGTATCGCGCGTGCTGGATCTGCAGCGCCGGAGATGACACTCCACGATTGCGCAATCGAGTCGATGCGACATTCATCGCTCGCCACCGAACCGAACGGCGTGCCGTCGTCGAAGTAGCCGCGTCGATACCACGCGCCATCCCAACCGTCGCGCTCCAACGATTCACGGAGCGCGGCTGCATGTGCCAACCAGCGCGCCGCACGCTCCGTCTCCTTACGTGCGTTCGCCAGAGGAGCGAAAGCACACAAGGTCGTGTGCAGGAACCACCCGAGCCAGACGCTTTCGCCTCGACCCTGTTCGCCGACGCGATTCATGCCGTCGTTCCAATCGCCGGTGCCTATCAGCGGCAGGCCATGCACGCCGAGCGCAAGGCTGTCGTCCAGTCCGCGAGCGCAGTGTTCGAAGAACGTCGCGCTGTCTTCGGAAATGTCCGGCTGGAAGTACGCATCGTGCTGACCTGGTTCCAGCTTGCGGCCTTCGATGAACGCGACGGTTTCATCGAGCAGCGTCTTGTCCGCAGTAGTCGTAAGGTAGTGAAGCGCCGCGTAGGCGAGCCAGATGCGATCGTCGGAAATCCGCGTGCGCACGCCTTGTCCGAGCGGGGGTAACCACCAGTGTTGCACGTCGCCTTCGGGAAACTGCCTGCCGGCAGCACGCAGCAGATGCTCACGTGTGATCGCCGGCTGCGTGGTCACGATGGCCATGCCATCCTGCAACTGGTCGCGGAATCCATAAGCACCGCTGGCCTGGTAGAACGCCGAGCGCGCCCAGATGCGACAGACCAGCGTCTGGTAGAGCATCCACCGATTCAGCATGATGTCCATGGATCGATCCGGCGTCTTCACCTGGATCGTGCCGAGCGCGTCGTCCCAGAACGCCTTCACGTCGTCGAGCACCGTGTCGAGATCTACTTCGCGATAACGTCGCAGCAGGACTTGGGCATCGCTGGTCGAAGTCGCCTCTCCGAGCAGCAGGGCGATGTCGACAGTCTCGTCCGGCTCCAGCACGATGAACGTCTGCAACGCGCAGCACGGGTCGAACCCCGCACCGACATTCCCGGAAAGCACGGCGTCGCCGGTCAGCGCGGCGGGCTGTTCGAGTCGTCCATGACGACCGAGAAATTCGCGTCGATCGCCGGTCCACCGTGTCTGTCGTCCGCTGAGATCCGCAAACGCCACGCGCGAACTGAACCCGGAATTCCACGGATTGCTCGCGAACATCGCACCGGTCTGCGAATCGATCTCTGTGATCACGAAGGGGGCCGACGCACTGCGTGACGTTCCGAGCACCCATTCGATATAGGCGCTGACCGACAGTCGCCGGGACCTGTCAGAAGTATTGTGCAGGCGCAGGCGCGAAATCTTGACCGGGTCCACGAGTGGCACGTAGACGAGCAGGTCCAACGCGATCTCGTGCGACTGGTGTTCGAAGTGGCTGTAACCCTGTCCGTGACGAACGTGATACGGCGCAGTGTCATCGCGTACGGGCGCAACAGTCGGCCCCCATAGTTCGCCGGTATCCTCGTCGCGCACATACAGAATTTCGCCCGGCCGATCGGTGACAGGATCGTTGGACCAGGGCGTGACCTGGTTTTCGCGACTGTTCACCGACCACGTGTAGCCACCACCGTCGGCGGCGACCTGAAAGCCGAAGTATGGATTGGAGATGACGTTGATCCACGGCGCGGGCGTGGTCTCGCCGGCATCGAGCGTGGTTTCATATTCCCGCCCGTCAGCGGTAAACCCGCCCATGCCGTTGAAGAACTCCAGGTCCGGCGGTGTGGCGACTCCCGTGCGTGTGTTCGTCCGAGGCAGCTTTCGCATCGCGCCTTGCGGAACGCTCGAAGCTTCGGTGCGACGATCGATCTGTTCGGCGAGCGTGCCGCGCGACCCGACGAACACCACTCGTGCGACAGCAGACAATACCGAGCGCGTCTCGGGCGAAATAGTATCGGTGCGCAGTACGAATACTGAGCCCTTCGCATGGGCGGCCTGCAATTGCGGATGCGAGCGGCTGGTGCGAACTGCCGTCTCCAGCGCGATCTGCAGATCCTGCACGTAGGACGCGGCGCGTTCGTTCACGATCACCAGGTCGACGGCGAGCTGCTTCAACTGCCAGTATTCGTGGGCGAGCAGCAGTTGCCGCGCAATGGACATGTCTTCGATGTCATCGATCCGCAGCAGCACGATGGGCAAGTCGCCGGATATGGATTGAGCCCACAAGGCGGCGCGCGAGCCGCTACCCCGTTGAATCGCCGCCGATGACGGCCGCATCGAAGCGTCGGCATATAGAACATGGCCGGCGATGCGCTGGAACAGGTTCGATTCTTCTGCGGTCATGCCGAGATGGCGCAGCTGCACTTGCGCCTGTGTCCATGACAACGTGGCGGCACGCACGTAAGCGTTCGCATGCTGGTGCTTGTCGAACAGGTCTAGCACGCTCGCGCGCGAAGATGAAATGACAGTCCAGAACGACAGTCGTGCGGTAGCGCCCGGCTGGATGCGTATCCGCTGGCGCAAGGCGAACACCGGATCGAGCACCGTGCCTTCGGTATTGGATAACGGCCGTCCATCCATCACCGCCACCGGCTCGTGAATTTCACGCCCGCGTCCGAGGAAGCGCGCGCGATCCGTTTCGAATTCCAACGACCCCGCAGCTTCACCCTCGACGACGACGTGGTGCGCCGCCCAGACTTCGGGCTCGCTCGGAGCGCGGCGTCGGCGTGTTGCTGTGAGCACGCCGAGCTTGGCGATGTAGTGCGTCTGTACGAACATCTTCGAGAATGCCGGATGCGCAGTGTCAGCCGCTGGCGGCGCAAGCATGATCTCGCTGTACGAGGTAACGTCGATTTCGCGCTCGCTGTCGCCGTTGTTCACGATCGAGACACGGCGCACTTCCGCATCGTCTTCGGGCGAGACGACCACTTCCAACGTGGTGGTCAGCGTCGCATCGGTGCGGATGAATTCCGCCCGGTCCTCGGTGAACGTCACGGCGTAGTTGTCGGGCTCGACGCCGCACGGTTGATATCCCGCCGACCACACCGTGCCGCTCTCGACATCGCGCAGAAAAATGTAGCTGCCGAAATCATCGCGCGTGACATCCTCGCGCCAGCGAGTCACACCGATATCTCCCCAGCGGCTGTAACCGGAGCCGACGCCGCTGAGCATCACCGCGTAGCGGCCGTTCGAAAGAATATGCGTCTGCGGAGTGGCAGCGTGCGGCGTATATAGCCGGCGCACTGCCGGATGCTGCGTGTCGCTGATGCGCGCAGCCGTTTTGACTTCCTCGGCTCGTGGATGAGCGACCGACACATCGCGGGGCGTGCGTTCCTGCAGCAGCAACTCGGTTGCCTGCACGCTCGATTCGGCGTGAAAGCGCGCACGCATCCTGCCATCGAACAGCACGTTGGCGATGGCGACGACGGTCATTCCCTGGTGATGCGCCATGAAGGCACGCACGATGACGACTTCGACGCCTTCGGGCAGTCGCGAGCGGGTGTAGTCGAGTGCTTCGTAGAATCCGTGGCGACCGAGCGCGCCCACGCTCGTCAGTCTCGCGAAGTTCTGCACCGCTGCCTGCGGATCGACCATCGTCGCAAGGCCAGTGGCGTAAGGCGCAATGACCACGTTCTCGCTCAGGCCGCGCTTGAGGCCCAAGCCCGGCACACCGAAGTTCGAGTATTGATAAGTGAGTTCCAGATCGCGCGCGCTGTAGGCGGATTCGGAAACGCCCCAAGGCACGCGTCGCGATACGCCATACGCAATCTGACGGCGCACGATGAGACGGCTGGTCTGTTCGAGCAGGCTGCCGGCCGGCGCACGCATGACGAGCGAAGGCATCAAGTATTCGAACATCGAACCGGACCACGAGATCAGCGCTGCTCCATGACCGATCGGTGTGACCTGGCGGCCGAGCCGGAACCAGTGACGGGCCGGCACATCGTTCTTCGCGATGGCGAAGAAGCTGGCCAGGCGCGCTTCGGAGGCGAGCAGGTCGTAGCAATTCTCGTCCAGCATGCCGTCGGAAGGCCGATAGCCGATGGACAGCAGCTTGCGCTCGGAATCGAGCAGGAAACCAAACTCCGTCGCCAAGGCGATGGCGCGGGTTTCGCTTTCCAGCGCCAGCAGTCGTCGATTCAAGGCCGCCGCCGATTCATCCGTCAGCGCGATATCGCGCTGCCAGCTCTCGATCGCGCCGAGAGTCGCTTCGGCCCAGAACAGCAAGTCGCTGTACGCCGTGCTGCCATGCTCGCTCGCCAACGCCTTGGCGCCATCCGCCAGCACTGTGGCGTGATCGCCGGCAGCAGCCAGGCGCGTCGACACGTCTCCCGCTTCGGTTGAGTTGTCGCGAATCACGGTGGCGATGCCGGTGAGCGCTTCTTCGAGCTGATGGCGCGTCAGCGTCTGCGTGCGCCGATCGTCGGGCAGCGCTTGAAAGGCATTGCGTGCCAGCAACACGCAGTCCTCGATACCCTTGATGTGCGCGCGGGTTTCGATCGGCACCGTGACCCACTCGCGACACGCATTGGCGACGGCGATTAGATGAGCCGCCAGGTTGCCGCTGTCGACCGCTGATACATACGGCGGTTCGAGGGGCCGCAGGTCGCATGTGTCGTACCAATTGTAGAAATGGCCGCGGAAGCGCTGCATTTTCCGCATGGTCGCAAGCGTCGCCTCCAGGCGTTCGACGATCTCCAGCGTTCCGGCCCAGCCGAAATCGCGCGCACTGACTGCGCACAGGAGATACAAACCGATGTTCGTCGGCGACGTTCGATGCGCGACGACGGGTCGCGGGTCTTCCTGGAAATTATCCGGTGGCAGCATGTTGTCCGTCGCCGTCACGAACGTTTCGAAGTAGCGCCAGGTGCGACGTGCGACGAGGCGTAAGGCGTGCTGGTCGGCATCCGACACGGCCAGGCGACCTGCAACCAGCGGCGATTTGCTGATCCTCATCGCAATCGCGGGAGCGGCCAGCCATAAAATCACGAACGGCAGCGCTAACCATGCGGTGGCAAAGCCGGCGACGGTGACGACGATCATGGCGATCGCGGCAATGATCACGCTGGCGCTCATGCGTTGATACACGCCGATGAGTCCGAGTCGCGAACTGAGTTGCGCCTGTGCAGCTGTTACCCATTGCAGCAGGTTGCGCCGGCTCACTACCAACCGATACAAGGTGCGCAGGATGGCATCGGTCATCAGCCACGATTGATGCGCGAGGAACGTGACCAGCAACGCGATCTGCAGGAAGGCCAGCACCACGTCATGGCCCAGGGCTCGCCAATGACTGCGAGCCACGATGCCACGACGCGGCCTGATCGCAGCGATGACCGGAAGCAGTGGTGGCAAGGCAATCGTCGCGAACACGAACGCCGTCCACACGACAGCAGCATTCAATGGCAGTAGCCATCCGGTCAGCAGCGCAAGAATGCTGGCCGGTGCGGATAACGTGCGGCGCAGGTTGTCCGCCATTTTCCACTGGCCGATGAGCGGCAACGAGCCTGTGCCACGCTTCGCTACATCGTTGCGACCGAGCAGCCAGGGCAGCAACTGCCAGTCGCCGCGCGCCCAGCGATGATTGCGTGCGGCGGCGACGTCGTAGCGCGAGGGAAATTCTTCGACCACTTCGATGTCGGACACCAGCCCGGCGCGTGCGAACGTGCCTTCGAACAGATCGTGGCTGAGCAGTGAACCTTCCGGAACTCGATCCGCCAGCGCCGATTCGAACGCATCGATATCGTAGATGCCCTTGCCGGCATACGAGCCTTCGCCGAACAGATCCTGGTAGACATCGGACACGGCCGAGTCATACGGATCGATACCCGTCATGCTGGAAAAAATTCGTTGGAACGTTGAGCCTTCGCGTCCTATCGGCAGCGAAGGCGTCACTCGCGGCTGCAATACCGCGTACCCCTCAACTACACGACCGGCCACCGCATCGAAGCGAGGATGATTGAGCGGGTGAGCGAGCTTGCCTATGAGTCGTCGTACAGTCTCGCGCGGTAGCCGCGTGTCTGCATCGAGCGTGATGACGAAGCGGACATTCCGGGGTACGGGCGAACCGGTGTCTACGAACGTAGTGTCTGTCGCCCCGCGCAGCAGTTGGTTCAGTTCGTGCAGCTTGCCGCGCTTGCGTTCCCATCCCATCCACTGCTGCTGGCCTTCGCTCCAGACGCGATGGCGATGTAAAACATAGAAGCGCGCGCCTTGCAGACTGGCGGCGTGCACGCTGTTGAGACGAGCAATGCCGTCGACCGCGATCTTCAGCAGGGACTCATCGCCGGCGACGTGCTCCGTGGCAGCGTCCGTCCAATCCGAGAGCAGCGCGAAATGTACTTCCCCGTGCGCCGATGCCAGGAAATGTACCTCCAAGCGCTCGAGCTGCGTTTCCAGCGCTTCGCGCGTAGTCAGCAAAGTAGGTACGACGACCATCGTGCGCATGCTTGCAGGCACGCCGTTGCGCAGCGCCAATGCTGGCAATTGAGTTGCGCCGAACCTTCGAGTGACTGCACGATTCACCAACGCGACGGCGAGGTCGATAGCCGGAATCAATCCCAGCAGAGCGCACATCACCAGATGCAGCGGTCCGATCCCGCGTGCCACCAATGCTGCAACGGGCACAACCAGGGTGATGGCCGCAACTGCGAGCACTGCGCCGATGTAACCGACGGGTCCGAGCGATTCGTTGAAGGCATTGAGCCAGTGATCGAGCGGTGCGCGATAACCGACGACGCGTTCGAACGAGCGCCGACCCAGGCCGAGCAGGTGATAGCCCGGATCGCGCTTGCGGATTTCATCGCGATCCGAGTCTTTGACCGCGCGCGTGGTCACAATCAGGATGCGCGTGATTTCCAGTTCGGAATGCACCGAGCGTCGCGACAGTTCTTCGATGGCGCTGCGATACAGGTTGCGAGTGGCGAAATCCATGCTGGCGAGGTCGCTGTCGACGCGCAACGCCGCGTCCACCAGGCTTACTTCTTCGAAGAAGTCGGGCCAGTTGACGTCGGAGATCAGCCGCATGCTGGTGATGATGTTGCGTACCGTGACATTCGCGGCGCCCTGGCGCTGGTGCTCGTCGCGGACCATCGCTTCGGAAGTCGTGCCTTGGGCGATTAGTTGTTCTTCCAGCCACAGCATTGCGGGCGTCACGCGCGGATCCTGGTCACGCAGGCGTTTGACGACCTGGACGATGAACGAGGGTGAGAATTCCCCATGCTTCTGGTGGCGGCGAAATAACGCGTGTGGGTCTGCTTTCAGGCCATTCACGCCGAGCAGCCGGTCGGACACATGATCGGCTTGCTCGCGTTCGCTGCGGCTGCCGACGATGCGCTCCGCGGCACGACGCAGATTCTCTACCAGCACGATGCGCATCGTGATCGCGACCGCCCACAACTCGCCAATGGTCAACGGCTGCACTCGTTGGTAGGCCTGCACGAAACGGCGCAATGTTTCGACGTCGAAGCGGCTGTCGCTGTGAGCGATGCAGGCCCATGCCATGCCTAAGACGCGCGGATAGCCGATGAACGGGCCGTCCGCGAGCTTGGGCAACTGGCGATAGAAACTCGGCGGCAGGTCGAGCTGGATCTTGCGGATCTGCTCTTCGACGAGATGATAGTTATCGAGCAGCCATTCGGCGGCCGGCGTGATGCCGGCGCCTGTGCTCACTGCGTTGGCGATCGAGCGATAGGCGCCGAGCAGCACGGTTTCATTGTCGCTCAGGCGGATATTGAGCGAACGTCGCGCCACCGGGCGGATCGTGACGTGCTGTGCAAGGGCCAGGCTGGCGGCGTGTTCTTCGAGTCGTTCGATGCTGAACAACTCTTCACGAATGATGGCGTCGGTATTCCATGGCGATGCGTGCGAGGCGAAACCGGGAATACGACTGAGGACGGCTTTCACGAAAAATGCTCCTGGTCGCGCGGCGCGGGACGGAAAGGCCCTGCACGAGGGCACAGGAGAAGCGAATGGCGAGCGGAACGCCGGACTTCCGTCGCTGCGGAGCATCCAGTTGGCGTTGTTCGAGGTGGTGCCCGGGAGCCTACGCGAGGCTGGCAGAACGGCGCGAAATGGCCATCTGCACGGGCAGGTGAGGCGACAGATTAACTCAAGCCGGGCAGGCGCGTGAGCTTATGATCGGTACGCCAGCGCACGGACGCGGGGGAATTTTACCTTCATGCTGCCCGGCCGACCGCGGTGAATCGTCCGCGTCATTCTCAAGAGAGGGCCTTCATGACCGATCAATTTCACGCCATCGTCTGGATAGACCACCGCGAGGCCAAGATTTTCCACGTTGACGCCAATGACGCCGACCGCGCGGTCGTGAGCACGCATGCCTCGGGCCATCACCTGCAGCACAAGTCGAACAATCACGGGAGCGGGCACGGAGTGGACAAGGAGTTCTTCAAGCGCGTCATCGATGCACTGGTGCACACCGGCGCCATCCTGCTCACCGGGCCGGCGGGCGCCAAGCTGGAATTGAAGAATTACATTGCCGAGCATCGTCCCGATCTCGACAAGCGGATCTCCGCCGTGGAAGCCCTCGATCATCCGAGCGACGCCGAACTCGTCGCCCTGGCGCGGAAGTTCTTCAAGGCCGACGACCGGATGCACTCGCAGACGAAGTGATTCGTTATGACTTCCTCCCTCGGTTGCCGGGGGAGGAAGATTCAAGTCAGCCGTCGCCGCTCATGACTGCCGGTCCCGCGCCAGTCTGGTGATCAACCGCAACTGTTCTTCCTGCTGTTCGAGCAGCTTCGCCAGATGCTGCTGGCGCATTTCATCCAGCTTGTCATGCAGCCGCATGATCTCCAGTTCGGCTTTCAGATTGACTTCGTAGTCGTGTCCGGCAGCGAGGCGGTCTTTGGATGCCTGCCGGTTCTGCGACATCATGATCACCGGCGCCTGGATGGCCGCGAGCATCGACAGCACCAGGTTCAGCAGGATGAACGGATACTGATCGAAAGCGCGAGCGCCGAGCGCCGAATTCACTCCTATCCATACCACCAGCACCACGCCGAACAGAATGATGAACGGCCACGAACCGCCGAACGCCGAAATCCGATCGGCCACCCGCTGACCGAAACTCAACTGCTCATCGAACACGCGATTGACGTTCTCCGCGACCTGCAGGCGCTGCGCAATACGCGTCAGCACGTGCCGCTCCCGCTGCGTGAGGTCATCGACGCCGGTACGCAGTAGTTGCTCGGCTAGTTTGCGGATGTCTGTGTCCATGGGAAATCTCGTGATGCGAGGGAAGTAGAGTGGCCACGATGCAATGAGCGGTTGCGTGGGTGGAGCTATCTAACGCCGTGTCAGATGGGGTTGCAACGAGTCTGTCGGCGCTCTTGCTTGGCTTGGGGCGACTAAATCAATACTAAATCTTCAATCCCGTGAGGTATTTTTCCGTTTCATGACAGAGGCAGGTACCGACTTGCGCTTTGCTGAGTATTCATGCGATCCATCGTTTCTAATGACAGCGGTGTCCAGATGCACCGGCAACATTCTTGTCACCGTTCCTTAGTTCAGTTGTCTCTAATTTCTTGGCCTAGTTGACGTAACAACCGGCTCTCCTCAAGCACGAGCCTCCAGAACAAGCGTCACATGCTCAAGCCAATGTCAGGCAGGGGGACGTCGGGATGATTTCCAAACGGGTTCTCCTTATGGACATGACTCGATCCAGCGTCTACGCGTCATTGCTCGTCCTCGGCCTGGTCGGTCCGATGACGACGGCAGGAGCGGACGTCCTCAACGACAAGTCGAAATTCGACATTCCCGCCCAGCCCCTGACTTACGCCCTGATCGAATGGAGCAGGCAGGCCGATGTCCAGGTCATGAGCGACGCCGCGACCCTCAAGGATCTGCGCAGCGTCGAGGTCAAGGGAAGGTTGAAAGCGAAGGACGCGCTTCAACAGCTGTTGAAAAGTACCGGCTTGGGGTACGACCTGTCCAAGAATTCGGTGGTCGTCAAGCAGATGGAGATGACTGAGGCGGGGAGAGCGGGGCGATCGACGGTCGGCTCGTTGAGTCTTTACGAGGCGGGATCGGGGGAGGGAGTTCGTCCTGTCCCCGGTGCGGAGCTGCGACGGCTAGGCGAGATGTGGGTCACCGGCACGCACATTCCGGGCGGCGAGCCGGTGGGGTCGTCCCTCATCGTGATCGATCGGCAAGCGATTGCCAGATCGGGCTACTCAACCGTGCAGGACATTGTGAGATCGCTGCCGCAGAATTTCGGCGGTGGACCAAGCGACGATACAATCACTAGCGACAATACGACGCGCGGGACAGGGCTGAACCTACGTGGGCTTGGTACCGGCGCCACTCTCGTATTATTCAACGGTCGACGTCTGGCCCCTTCTGGAAGTCAAGCTGCTTACACTGACTTGTCGAGCATACCCCTGGCCGCCGTGGCCCGTATTGACGTCATGACGGACGGCGCGTCTGCGATTTATGGGTCAGATGCAGTTGGCGGCGTCGTAAACATCATCATGCGAGACGACTTTCAAGGGGCCGAGACACAGGCAAGCCTGGGATCCGTGACTGATGGCGGGCTTGAGGAGACAAATGCCAGTCAGCTGTGGGGGGCTCGCTGGTCGTCCGGCCATGTCATGTTGACATATGACTTCTATCATAAGAGCGCGTTGCCGGCTTCAGAGCGCTATCAGTCCTCGGACAGTGACTTGCGCCGATGGGGAGGCAGCAACTTCAGTTCACGTTTTTCAAGCCCGGGTACTTTGCTCATTGGAAATCAGTCTTACGCGATCCCTCACAATCAGAATGGCACCGCCTTGACAGCCGACTCATTTATACCAGGGGTGAACTATCAGAACCTTAACGAAGATCGCGACGTGACCAGCGAGCAACAAAGGCACAGCGGTCTTGTCGCGATGTCGCAGTCTATTAGTGACTCTGTGAAACTCTCGGCGGACGCGTTCTTTGCTCAACGACAGGCCAGGACGGACAATCGCGGTCTTCAGGCGACGTTGATTGTACCTGTTAGTAATCCTTTTCGAGTGCTCCCGGTCGGAGCGAGCGCTGGTAGATACATTGTGCAATATAACTTTGGTGGTGACCTGGGGCCGCAAACATTCCGCGCCGACGTCGATACGCTAAATACTTCTGCTGCGGTAAAAGTTAAATTGCCGAAAAAATGGGAATTAACCACATCATTGGTCTATGCCGAAGAGCGCGTCGATCAGATTCAAGGTAACAGATTCTCTCAGGTCGAACTCGCCGCAGCTCTGGCCGATTCAAATCCACTGACTGCATTCAATCCATTGGGTGATGGCGGCGCGAACAACCCAGCGACACTCGATCGCATCCGTCGATCCACTCAATTCGCCTCCGATTCCAGCGTAAAAAGTATTAACGTGATCGTCACCGGTGGACTTGTCGATCTGCCCGGCGGGGAGTTACGTCTGGCAGCCGGATCGGATATACGGGAACAGAGTTTTCAACTGAAGAGCCGTGCCCAGGATGACATCGCAACCAATGTAGGGCCCGACTACAAGCGGCGAGTGGATGCAGTATTCGCCGAGCTGGTTGCTCCGATCTTTTCTCGAGACAACCGCATTCCGGGGGTCGAGCGCCTCCAACTCTCGCTCGCAGGCCGTTACGACGACTATAGTGACTTTGGGTCGACGCTGAATCCGAGGTTTGGTGTGGAATGGTCACCGGCCTCCGGCGTCTCTATTCACGGTACTTGGGGCACATCATTTCGCGCGCCAAACCTCACCGATACTGACGAGCGCAATAACATGAGCGCGGTGCAGTTACTGCCAGATCCTCAGTCTTCTAGCGGCGAGTCACCCGTGTTGATTTTGGTGGGAGGTAATTCCGAACTCCACGTGGAAACCGCCGAAACCTGGAGTCTGGGAGTGCGGTGGGAGTCTCCAAGTACCAATGGTCTTGCCCTCGATCTGTCCTACTTCGATCTTCGATTCAAGGAGCGCGTGCGGGCAGCTTCGGGGTCGGAGGCGTTCCTCTCCGATCCTGTTAGGTTTGCCGGACTCGTGACGCGTGATCCGACGTTGGCTCAACGCGCGGACGTTTGTCGTAGGAGCACTTTCATCGCCACAAGCTCGGCGGGAGACTGTCTCACCGCTCCCATTGCCGCAATTGTAGATGAGCGATTCAACAACGTAAGTATAGCGACCACCAGCGGACTGGATCTGAGAGGGATGTTTAGCTTCGAAAATGATTGGGGATTGTTCGAGTCTGTTGCGAACGTTGCCTACGTCCTGGACTTCTCGGAGGCGCAGACTCCAACAGTTTTGCCCGTGAGCTACCTCGATACAGTTGGAAGTCAACTGCGATTCAGGATGCGACACGGAATTTCATGGACTAAGAACGGCTTCGGCGCAACCGCGACTGTTAACTATGCCGGTGGCTACGATGATACGTTTAGTGTTCCCAATCGCGACGTCGGCTCGTGGACAACGTTCGATCTGCAACTAAGCTATGACGTCGAGTCAAACAGTCGTAGTTGGCTAGCCGGCTGTTCCGTACGGTTGACTGCGCAGAATCTCTTCGATACCTCCCCTCCGTTCGTCAATAACGCATCGGGGGTCGGGTACGACCGCGAGAACGCGGATCTATTGAACCGCTTTGTTAGCCTTAGGGTCAGGAAGGAATGGTAGGAGCAGTCGAGCGCGAACCTGTACCGGATTCTCGACGACTGCTCGATACCCTGTCGGGTTAGCGGTTATCGGGGATATTCTCTGGCGTACGGAGCATCGCCGCCATCGGTACCGTACCAGAGGGCCGCACCCTTGGTTGCATGGGTTACCGTTCCAAGGAACAACATCCGAAATATCCTCGATGTATGTCGATTGCTCATGATCAAGCTCCTTTGTATAGGTTGTTAATATTTGGCGTTGACTGTCGCTAAAACGAAACGGTCCTTTTAATACGGGATTGTCTAGTACAAAGTCAATTGTTATTGACCAGACAACGGTGAGGCGGGTTTGCCGTGGAGGATTCGTCGATAATCCTTTGATAAGTGATTCTCGTCCTGTCGCCCACCAAGCTATATTGTTCTATGTAGATAACTGGTTTGCGCGGATGATGTTTGAGACGGCGATAGTTGTCACCGACTGTTCTATCTCATACTTCCTTCCTCCGATCGCCGTGACGGAGGAACGGCCGGGCGGCGGTGAACAGAATCCTGTTCAAACTCCGTCGCCAGCGGCTTCGTAAATACCTACTTCCCCGCGTTGTCCCGCAACCAGCCCTGCCACTCCCGACTATTGGCGGTCGCCGTCGCGTCTGCCTCATTCCCGTAGAAAAACACGCTCACGCTCGCCGTGACGTTGCTGGTCGATCCATACGTTCCGATCAGCGCCACGCCCGGAGTGGGTGAGTCGAGCCGCAATGTGATCACGCGCACCTTGCTGTCCTGCTGTATGCGTTCGACGATTCCGGACAACTGCGTGGGTTGTGTGATCGAGCGGCGCTCGCCGACGTTGGCCCCCGAGAGATCGAGCTTGTTGACCAAACCGGTCCACACCGCCAGGTGCTCACCTTCGACGCTCGTCATCGCCTGAAACGAGGCGGCGTTCATGCCGGCGAAGTTCGCTAGATAAATGCGCAGGACTTCGAAGAAGGCCGGCCAGCCGCGTTCGAAGTTCTCCAACTGATCGTCCCAGGTATCCTTGGCACTGACCAACGAATGAACCATCCGCACGGTACATTGACGGTCGGCACGGCTGGCAATCGCGATCTCCGTCGCCACAGGCGGTGCACCCTCGTTCCACTCGCGCTCGACGTACCCGAATCGATGCGGCGGCTCCCAGATCGTCACTTCGCCCGCCGAGCTGATCTCGGGGCCGAAATGAAATTTCAGCGCGCCACCGACGCGCTCTTCGATCGTCGCTCTCGTGAACCATGCGGCGTTGCCGGCGCCTGTCGCCATCGCTTGCCATACCTGCTCGGCAGTGCCGGGCGTGACAAAGTGCATCTCGACCCAACGCTTGCCGGTCCCGTCTTTCTCTAAGGGCATGTCATTCTCATGGTTGCTGATGGTCGCCGCCTTCAACGCGGCGAGGCCAAGATATATTGCCGTGACGACCAATGTTGTCAACGGCCATGCCGGCATGATTCCATGCGTGCGCCGTTGCATGAAGGACTTCCCGAGCGTGGACAACGGTTTAATGGCGGCGCGCCTCATCCATCGCCGCCGGGAGATCAAGAGAATGTTTCGACGCCTGTTGTCAACGATCGCTGTGCTCGCTCTGTCTGCATGCCAGGCGCACGGTCCTGCGGTTGCCGTTACCGATCCACCGCGAAACGCGGCGTATCCGGCGCGATCCCAGGTGCTCCATATTCCGTCGGGAGGCTTGGAGATCAATGGCCTTGCTTACCTTGCGAGCGGTCAAGGCTCGCATCCGACCCTGGTGATCTGTCATGGCTGGCCGGGTAACGAAAAGAATCTCGATCTCGCGCAAGCCGTGCGTCGCGCCGGCTGGAATGCGATCACGTTCAATTACCGCGGCAGTTGGGGAAGCCCGGGCGAGTTCCACTTCTCGCAGGTGCCGGAAGACGCAGCGGCGGTACTCGCTTGGTTACGCAAGCCTGACGTCGCTGCGAAGCTTGGCGTCGATACCAATCATATGACCCTCGCTGGCCACAGCATGGGAGGATGGGCGACGGCAATCACCGCGGCTTCCGATTCGTCGCTTCTCGGTGCAATCCTGGTTGCGCCGGCCGACATGGGATCGTTCGGGAAACAGCCTCGCGCCGCTCTCGTGAAAATCACGTCGGGGAACACGGAGACTCTCGTCAACACTTCTGCGGAGAAGATGGCCGATGAACTGACCGCCCAGGCGGATAGCTTCAGCCTGATCGCAACCGCTCCCGGTCTCGTAAAGCTGCCGTTGCTCGTGCTTACATCGGATGATGGGCTTGCTCCGAGAGCCAACGCGCTTGTCGCCGCGATTCGGGAGCAGGGTGGCAAGAGCGTCCAGACGCAGCACTTTGCTACTGACCATGTTTGGTCGGATAGCAGGATCGCGCTTGAGGAGAAAGTCATTGCGTGGTTGAAAGAGTTGCCCGGAGCGCCGACTCGTTGATTCTCTTGTCTCTCCCTGTCGTCGGGAGAAGTTCACAGCCTCAATTTCTGGAGCAGCTGCCATGTATCGTTGGTCAATCGCTGGCGTCGTCTTTCTCTTATCGCTCACGGTCGCGGGCGCTGCCGCCATCGACTGCGATCAATGCGAAAACTGGAACAAGGACCAGGCGCCGTTCCAGATCTTCGGGAACACGTACTACGTCGGCACGCATGGGTTGAGTTCGGTCCTGGTCACGTCCCCGGCGGGGCATGTGTTGATCGATGGAGCGTTACCCCAGTCGGCGCCTTCGATTGCCCGGCACATCGAGCAGCTGGGATTCCGCATGCGCGACGTCAAGATCATTCTGAACTCGCATGCGCATTTCGATCACGCGGCGGGCATAGCCGAACTGCAGAAGATCAGCGGCGCGAAAGTGATCGCGAGCGACATCGCCGCGAAAGTCCTGCGCAGCGGCAAGGCCGATCGCACCGATCCGCAGTTCGAATCTTTGCCTGCATATGCAGGGTCGAGCAATGTCGAAGCGCTCGGGCAGCGAAAGTCGGTAACCCTGGGCACGCTACAGCTCAATGTCATTCATACGCCGGGCCATACGCCGGGCGGCACGTCCTGGACGTGGAAGTCGTGCGAGGACCAGCGTTGCGTGAACGTCGTTTACGCAGACAGTCTGACCGCGGTCTCGGACGATTCCTTCAAATACGGCGGCGACGAGCGCTATCCCAAGGCAGCAGACGACATGCGAGCCAGCATCGTGGCGATCGACGCCGTCCCGTGTGACATTCTCGTTTCTGCGCATCCGGACCTCTCGAATCTGTGGTCCGTGTTCGATGAACATGGCAAAGGCGAGCGCGCGCGATTGATCGATGCGACTTCTTGTAAACGATACGCCGCGGCAGGCAAGGCCAGGCTCGACAAGCGCTTGGCGCGCGAGGGGAAGTAGCTGACGCCCTCGCAGGGGGCTACGTGGAATACCACCTTATCGCCTGACGGGTCCCGCGTTAGATTGCCGAGCATCTCACTGAAGGTAGAGGTATCGCCATGCAGCTCAGGCGCGCAGGATCGCAGCCCTCGCAGAAGGGACCGGCGGAGTATTTTACCGGTGCGGTTCGCATCGACCCCCTGAGCAGTGCGCTGGACCCGTCCCGCGTTTCGTGCGCGAGCGTCACCTTTGAGCCCGGCGCTCGCAGTGCATGGCATACCCATCCGCTCGGCCAGACTCTGCTCGTCACCAGCGGCTGCGGATGGACTCAGTGCGAGGGTGAAGCGGTCGTCGAAATTCGCGCGGGCGACGTGGTCTGGTGTCCGCCGAACCATCGGCACTGGCACGGCGCGACATCGACGACGGCCATGACCCATATCGCCATCCAGGAGGAGGTCGACGGCAAGGCGGTGAATTGGATGGAGAAGGTGACGGACGAGCAGTACTTGGCGATGTTGCAGGGCTGATTTCAGCTGCGGCCCTGGGCGTCGCGCATGTAGGCAACCGGTGAGCGACCCACCATCGCCTTGAAATCGCGAATGAAGTGAGCTTGATCGAAATATCCCAGTTCCAGCGCAAGCTCAGCCCAGTTCAGAGGGGCCTGTTCAGCGAGCCGCTCGATGGCTTCGTGCAGCCGGTAGCGATTGATCACCCATTTGGGGCCGATGCCGACGTACTCGTTGAACAGCCGCTGCAGCGGTCGCATCCTCATACCCCAGCGATCCATCGACTGCTCGACTGCGGTAATGCTCCGATCGGCGGCGATGTCATCGACGATCTTCGCGATACGCTCTACGTTCGGATCGACTGGCGGCAACCGCGCCACCAGGAAGCGCTCGACTACGGCGATCATGTGTTCATCGGCCTGGTGCGCGAATACGTCGTCTTCCAGCGAAGCGCCGGCTGCGCCGAATACGTCGCACACAGGCAGCGAAGCATTGCGTAAGGTCGAAACGGATCGCTGCAGGAACGGTCGGAAACCGCCCGGTCGGAACTTCACGCCGAACACGCCGCTGTGGCCTTCGAGGGTGCGGGTGAATCGACCCGTTTGAATGCCGTGGATATGCGTCTGGCCGGGCTCGATCGCCAAGTGCACATTGGGATGCGGCAGTGTCTCGACCACCCGCGACTCACAACCGCGCAGATCCCAGCGTACGATCCAGAAGTGCTGCACGAGGCCAGCCAGTTCCGGCGATGGAGCAACGCGGGCGTGATGGAATATCCCAGCCCCCGGCGCCTGCTGCAGGATTCCTCGGGGCTTGCCGACTGCGGGATTCATCGCTGGATCTTCCCTGCCTCGCTGGTTCGCGTTTTTCCAATCACGGCGGCGGCCAGTGGTGCTCAAATTGGCTTGCCTCGCAGCCACTGGAGCCAGGTATGAAATTCCGTATACCCGTCGTCCTCTGCTTGACCGCCGCAGTATGCCTGAGTGCTGCCGGCGCCGACTCATCCACCCACCCGAAGGAGCGCCCCGTCATGAACGCCTCTGGACACTTCGATGTCAAGCTCGAGCCGCAGAAGGCCGACAACCCGCACGCGCAAGCCGCCAATCTCCTTCGCATGTCCATCTATAAACAATTCAGCGGGGCCATCGAAGGGACTAGCAACGGTGAGATGCTGGCGACCCGCGATGCCCAGGATTCCGGCGCCTATGTCGCTATCGAAAAGATCACCGGTTCGTTGCTGGGCCGCAGAGGCAGCTTCGTGCTCCGGCACAGCGGCGAGATGAGTCGCGGTGTCGTGCAGAACTGGCTGGTGGCCGTCGTGCCGGACTCCGGGACGGAGCAGCTGCAGGGATTGACTGGGACGATGAAGATCGCGGTCGACGAAGGCAGGCATTCTTACGATTTCACTTACACACTGCCGGAACCCTAACGTCTTGATCGAAGCTTAGAGCGCAGACACGCACATCCACCGGTCACTTCCGCCAGCAGAGGAAAGCGGATTACTCGTACGCACACCTCGATACTCAGCTCTTAACAACCGTTGCGGCCGATACGCGACATGCTTTCCGCATCGGAGCAAGGTCGCTCCACGATCGAGACCGCGATATGAAGACTGTTCTCCCGGCAACGATCCTGTGCGTGCTGGTCGTCACGATGATGAGCGCGTCGGTACGAGCACATGACGACGCGGTGCGCGAGACGCCGCACCTCAATGTTTCTTACTTCGATGCGGAGTTGACGACGAAAGCCGGGCGACGTGCCATCGAAGCTCGCATCCATGCTGCTGCCGAGCGCGCTTGTTCAGTCGAGGGCATCACGAAGCGGCAACAGTCCTTCGCGCAGCGTCGTTGCGTCAGGGACTCAACAACGCAAGCACTCAGTGAGGTTGAGGCTTACGCGAAGAGTCTGCAGTCGGCTCCTGCGACGAACGCGAGCCAGGAGCCTGCGCCGAAACTGACGCCAATTTGCCCGCGGCACAGGCCCAGCACCTGCGACTGGGAGAGGCCTTAGCCGAATCGCGAGGCCCGATCGGGCGCCGGTCAGCGAACGACGATGTCGGTCGCGAGCTGCGGCGTGTATTTCGGCAGAGCAATGGCATGCGTCGCCTGTTCCAGGTCATACGCATAGCCGAGCAACTTGCCCTCGCTCCAGGCTGGGCCGAAGAACGAGACGGTTACCGGCAGGCCGGCCGGTGTCATACCCGCAGGCACGATGACGTCGGGGAAGCCGGTTTCGTTGGCGAGTGCTGCGGGATTTGCGGGACCGGTGGCGGCGGCAGGATTACGCGCTTCGCCAATCTCACCTGCAGGGCGTGGGACGCTCGGATAGATCATCGCGTCGACCTTGTATTTCGAGAACAGTCCTTCGACTACCGCCGTCGTCAGCGCCAGGCCTTGATTCTTCGCGGCGAGATAGATCGGATCGTCTATGCCGACCGCCTTGTCCATTCCCGCCATGCTGTCGCGTTTCCACGGACTCGTGTACGCAGTCTTGGGATCGCGCGCCTTGACGACGAGTTCTTCCAGCGTACGCGGGAAGCCAGGACGAAGCGTCGATAGATACTGCGCAATCTGCGCCTTGAACTCGACATCGATCATCATGGTGTGCATGGGGCCGATGCCGCGCAGGAGGAACTCCGGGAGTTTGATCGGATCGACGATCGTGGCGCCGAGCGCTTGCAGTTTGAGTATCGTCTGCTCCATGACGAAATCGGTCTGCGGACTCTGACCGAAGAAGTCGCGCATCACTCCGATGCGCGCACCCTGCAACGAACCTTTCTTCAGGAACTTGGTGTAGTCGGTTTCGAAGTGTCCGGCACTCGCGGCAGTTGCGGGATCGGCCGCATCGACACCGGTCATCACACCCAGAGATACGGCGAGATCGTAGACATTGCGCGCCATCGGGCCACCAGTGTCGAACGACAGCGCCAAAGGGATGATGCCGTCGCGGCTCATCAATCCGCGCGTCGGCTTGATGCCGGCGATGCCGTTTGCCGAAGACGGATTGCGGATCGATCCTGCCGTGTCGCTGCCGAGACCGAATTGCGCAAAGGCCGCTGCGATGCCCGCACCTGTGCCACCGCTGGACCCCGAAGGGCCGCGTGAGGGATCGTGTGGATTATGTGTCTGTCCGCCTAGCGAACTGTAACCATTCGGCGCACCGCCGCCGTATGCGAATTCGTGCAGGTTCACCTTCGCAAGGATCACTACGCCCGCAGCGCGCAGTTTCTTTACTACAAAAGCGTCATCGGGCGGGATCGAGCCCAGCAGCAACTGCGAACCGCCGGTGGTCTGCAGATCGAAGGTGTCGTAATTGTCCTTGAGTACGATCGGAATGCCGTGCAGTGGGCCGCGGACCTTGCCGGCGCGCCGCTCGGCATCGAGCGCGCGGGCCTGTTCGATCGCTTTCGCATTCAGCGTGATGACGGTGTTGATCGAAGGACCGTGCTGGTCATAGGCTTCGATGCGCTTCAGGTATGCCTTCGTCAGCGCCTCCGAAGTCAACGAGTGGGCGGCGAATGCCGCCTGCACGTCCGCGATCGATGCGGTCGCAAGATCGAGAGGCGCAGCGCCGGCGATGACAGAGGCAAACAGCCCAGCCAGGATCAGCGCGAGGCGTGGGGCAAATCGAAGGGCCATGGCATCGTCTCGTTTGTGCGTGGATAACCTCACTCAGACGCGGCGCACGCGCACCTCCCTACCAGCAGTTGGATGAATCAAAGTTCATTCCGCGCCTTGATGAAATCCACCAGCGCACGCACTTTCGTTGAAGGCTTCTTGACCGCCGCGTACACCGCATACACGCCGCCTCGCGGCAGGGACCACCTTGGCAACAGCCTCACGAGCTTGCCGCTCGCAATGTCCGGCGCGACTGAAAAGTCAGTGGCCACGGTAACGCCAGCACCGCTGCGTGCAAGAGTGAGCAGCGTTTGGGGCGAGTTGCTGGAGTAGCGGGAACGTACGCGGACTTTCGATCGCTGACCGGTCGGGCCCTTGAAATCCAATGTCAGGGGCGTCGGCAGCAAGGTCAATTCCAGCCAATCGAGTTGCGCCAGGTCTTGTGGATGCGTAGGGGCATCGATCGATCTCAGATAGGACGGAGCCGCGACGACATACGATTTGAACTCGGAGAGTTGCGTCGCGCGCATGGAGGACTCCCGTAGCCAGCCGATGCGGAACGCCACATCGATGCGCTCCGCGATCAGGTCCAGTCTTCGATCGGACGCCACCAGTTCGACACGCAACTGCGGATGCATTGCTCCGAAGGCGGCAAGATGTGCAACGAGAACCAGTTCGAGATAGTCGTTGGTTGCCGTCACCCGCAGCGTGCCCTGTAACGCGTCGCTTTCTCTTTGCACAGCGGACAGCACCTGGTCCAACTCGCCCAACAGCGGTGTGGCCTGTTCGTAGAGCCGGCGCCCGGCCTCGGTCATGACCACTTTTCGTGTCGTGCGCACCAACAGTTCGACGCCCAGTTCCTTTTCCAGTCGCCGCACCTGCTGGCTCACGACTGCCTTGGTGAGGTCGAGACGATTGGCCGCCGCGGTAAATCCGCCCGTCTGCGCCACAGCCGCAAACACACCGATCCGCTGCAGACCGATTTTTCCGTATGACACGTCGGATTGTCCTTGAAACGCAAACAGTCAATTGTCGATTGCCGTGTTTATCCATCCGGCTGTCAGGCGCAATATGCGTGTCAACTGAAGGAGAGAGACATGAAGATTGCATTGATCGGTGCGACTGGATTTGTCGGAACGGCGATTCTCGAGGAAGCGCTCAGGCGCGGTCACTCGGTAACAGGAATTGTCCGCGACATAGACAAGCTGCCAACGAATGCCTTTAACCCCGTTGAAGGCGGACGTGTATGACGAAGCGCAGTTGACCGATGCTCTGCGCGGACACGCAGCGGTAATTTCCGCGTTCAATGCGGGATGGTCGAACCCGAACATCTTCGCCGATCACCTGCGCGGCTCGAAAGTCATTCAGGCCAGCGTCAAACGGGCGGGCGTCAAGCGTCTACTCGTCGTCGGCGGTGCGGGCAGCCTGGAAGTGAAGCCGGGCGTGCAACTCGTCGACATACCTGAGTTCCCCTCGGCCTATAAAGAAGGGGCACTCGCTGCCCGCGAAGCGTTGCAACTCCTGCGCGATGAACGAGATACGCAGTGGACGTTTCTCTCCCCGCCCGCGATGCTCGAACCCGGCGCTCGTACCGGAAAATATCGAACCGGATCCGACCAGCTGTTGATGGAGGGCAACTCTCCGGCAGGTATTTCAGTCGCAGATCTGGCCGTTGCCGTGCTGGATGAGATCGAGCGGCCCGAGCATGTGCGCCGGCGCTTTACGGTAGCGCGTGTGGGGAGCTGAATTTCAGGGCTCGCCGCCCGCTCGTTACAACGACCTGCTTGTCGGCTCGGGCGGCACCGCTGCCGGCAGGTTCGTATATAGCGATGGGAACCAGCGATCGCGCGCAACCGAGGGGATGGTGAAAAGCAGGGGGCCGCTGTTGCCTTCGCTCTGCAGGTATTGATTTTCGATGAGCGATTTCGTAATGCGCTGACCCGTTCGCTCACTCGCCTGAACGATCGACGGCACGTCGCCGCGTGACACCGCACCGTGTTCCAGCGCCGCTCGCATCAGCTTGTGCGCACCGTTTGCGAGCGCGCCCCTTCTCTCCTCTTCGAGCACCTGGTGCTGAATGCGGTCACTCAACGAGGCCGGCGCGAGAAGCTGCTCCATGAACCGCACCTGGTCGAGGCAGGTCGACAAGAAGTATTCGCAGAATGCGATGAGATTCGCGCGCGACAGATTCCCTCGACCGTCGAGATCGCCGTGCCGCGGCTCATCGGCAGCCATCAGGTTCGCTTTGTAGTCGGCG
>JBEVKB010000054.1:0-6321 GCA_040509875.1 Steroidobacteraceae bacterium
CGTGAACCCAGACCGTGCTGGGCGAGAACTTTGTGCAGGCGGTCGGACATGAAGGGTGCGGAACCTGAAAGGAAAAAACTTGGCGGCGTTCGCTGTGAACGAAGTGAGGGCGGACTGTGAATCGCAGTCCGCCGTGTCAATCCGAGATCGGAACGATCAGCGATCGTCGCGCGGCGGATCGACGATGAAGCGGCTCTCGTCGCCATCATCGTCGGCCGAGGCGACCAGTGTCGGGGTCGCATCGCCGTCATCATCGATCTCCTCGTCGGCTTCCGCTTCAGCGTCGGCCGACAATTCGGGATCCTCGGCGGATGCGTCGGGAGTCGCATCCTCTTCGACATCACCCGCGGACGCATCCTCTGCGGTCGCTTGCGTTTCTTCGGTCGTCGCTGCGGGAGACTTGCCGCCCGGCAATTCGAGCTGCACGCCGATGGTTTCCAGATCCTTCAGCTCGGCCAGCGTCGGCAACTGGTCGAGGCTCTTCAAACCGAAATAGTCGAGGAATTCGCGCGTGGTGCCGAGCAATTCCGGACGGCCCGGCACTTCGCGATGGCCCACGACGCGGATCCAGTTGCGCTCCTGCAAGGTGCGCATGATGGTCGAACTGATCGACACGCCGCGGATCTCTTCGATCTCGCTGCGCGTGATGGGTTGGCGATAAGCAACCAGCGCCAGTGTTTCCAGCAAGGCGCGCGAATACTTCGACGGCCGTTCCTGCCAGAGACGTGACACGGATTCGACGTAGCGTGTGCGTACCTGGATGCGCCAACCGCTCGCCACTTGCACGAGTTCGATACCGCGCGATGCGTAATCTTGTTCGAGCAGCGACAGTGCCGCCTGCAACTGTTCCGGCGTCGGACGGTCGCGCTCCTCGAACAGGTCGAGCAACTGCTGCGTCGTGACCGGCCGGCCGGCCGCCAGCAACGTTGCCTCGAACAGATGTTTCAATTCCTGGTCGCCCGCTGCAGCCTGCTCCAGCATCGCCGGTGTGTGCGTGTCCACCACATCGCCTTCGGCGACCACGCCCACCTCCACGACAGCCTCGTCGTTGGCGGCCGCTATGTCCGTGGATACCTCTTCGGTGGACGAAGCGGTCTTTTCCACAACTTGGTCAACAACCTGATCAACGGCCTGATCCACGGCCTGGTCACCGGTTTGCTCAGCCGTCGCTGCGCTGGTCTGCTCGATGTCCTGCTCTTGCTCGTTCATTGGTCCGTTACCACCTTGTGCGTGTCCTGCGAGCGCCGGTTGGAGGCGTCGCTCATTCTCGACGGCGCCGCAGCGCCGGAGTCAGCCGGAATCATTAATCCTGGAGTTTACCGGGATCGTCGCTCGACTCGGCATCGGGAGTATCGTCCTCGACGGCGGTCGACGTCACTGTGTCGGTCGCAGGCGTCACCTCGGCATCCACTGCTGCATTCACTGCGGATGATTCGTTCGCCGCCCCGGTGACGGCATTCTCTGCATCAATAAGCTCATCGACGCTCTCGTCAATGTTCTCGCCCGTCTCGCCGGGAATGTCCGCCAGGACTTCATCCGGAATGTCCTCGAGGACTTCGGCGGGTTCCTCCAGGTCGGCATCTTCGTCCGGAAAGGCTGGCTGCGCGAGCGCTGCTGCGTTCTCGGCATCGGGGTCGACATTCGCGGCGGCAGGATTTCCCACCAGCGCCAGATGCCGCGAACCGGCAGCCGGTCGAATATGGATGGGCGCATAGGGCTCGGATTGGACGATCTCGATCAGCCCTTCCTTCATCAGTTCGAGAATGGCGATGAACGTGACCGTCACGCCCATACGGCCTTCTTCGGGCCGGAACAGCTGGCCGAAATCCATGAACGCCGTGTCGCGCAGGCTGCTCAGGATGTCGGACATGCGTTGGCGGACCGACAGACGCTCTCGATTGACGTGGTGATGCGCAAACATGTCTGCGCGCGACAGCACATCCTTGAACGCGATCAGCATCTCTTGCAGCGACACCTGCGGCGGCGCGCGCACGATTTTGCGTTCGACCAGTTCGACCGACGTGCTGATCGTGTCACGCTCCATGCGCGAGAGCTGGTCGATGTCTTCCGCCGCCTTCTTGAAGCGTTCGTATTCCTGCAGTCGCCGCACGAGTTCGGCGCGCGGATCCTCTTCGTCCGTGCTGTCGGGGCTCGGCGGACGCGGCAACAACATGCGCGACTTGATCTCCGCCAGCATCGCCGCCATCAGCAGGTACTCGCCGGCCAGTTCCAGCTGCATCTCGGCCATCACGTCGATGTACTTCATGTACTGGCGCGTGATCTCCGCGATCGGAATATCGAGGATGTCCAGGTTCTGGCGGCGGATGAGATACAGCAGCAGGTCGAGCGGACCTTCGAATGCATCGAGGAATACCTGCAGTGCATCGGGCGGAATGTACAGATCCTTGGGCATCTCGGTGACCCGTTCACCCTCCACCATCGCAAAGGGCATTTCCGATTGCTGTGGCGGCGGCAGGAACTGGTCCGCCTCGAGTTGCGAGCCGGTGTCCTCGACGAGTTTGAGTTCGGGCTTCACCGGTAATTCATCCCCATGGCCTGATGGACCTCTTCCAGAGTCTGCCGGGCGAGATCGCGGGCCTTCTCGTTGCCCTCGGCGATGATGCCGCGAACCAGATCGCGATTTTCCACGTATTCCTGGGCGCGCTGGCGGATGGCGGTGATCTCGGCTACCACGACATCGGAGACACGCTTCTTACAATCGAGGCAGCCAATGCCGGCGGATCGACAGCCTAGCTGCACCCACTCCTGCGTCGCGGCGTCGGAATATATCTTGTGCAGGTCCCACACGGGGCATTTGTCGGGATCGCCCGGATCCGTACGCCGCTGGCGTGCCGGATCGGTCTTCATCATCTTGAGCTTGGCCACCACTGCATCGGGCTCTTCGCGCAGGCCGATGGTGTTGCCGTACGACTTCGACATCTTGCGGCCGTCGAGTCCCGGCACTTTTGGCGTTGCCGTCAGCAGCGCTTCGCACTCCACCAGGATGCTGCGGCCGGTACCCTCCAGGAATCCCAGCAGGCGCTCGCGATCCGCGACCGTGAGGCGCGAATTGTCAGTCAGCATCGCCCGCGCGCGATCCAGAGCCTGCTGATCACCTTTCTCCTGATAAAGGCGCCGCAACTCTTTATATTGATTCGCGTTGCGCGCGCCAAAACTCTTCAGTGCCCGCTCCACTTTCAATTCGAAGTCCGGTTCGCGGCCATAGACATGATTGAAGCGCCGCGCCACTTCGCGCGTGATTTCGACGTGTGCGACCTGGTCTTCACCGACAGGTATGAAAGCCGGCTTGTAGAGCAGGATGTCCGCACTCTGCAGCAGCGGGTAGCCGAGGAATCCGTAAGTCGCGAGATCCTTGTCTTTCAACTGCTCCTGCTGGTCCTTGTACGTGGGAACGCGTTCGAGCCAGCCCAGCGGCGTGATCATCGACAGCAGCAGGTGCAGCTCCGAATGCTCGGGCACGCGCGACTGGATGAACATCGTGGAAGTCGCGGGATTCAGGCCGGCGGCGAGCCAGTCGATCACCACTTCCCACACATTCGCTTCGAGCTTGGAGGTGTCCTCGTAGCCGGTGGTCAGCGCGTGGATATCCGCGACGAAGAAGTAGCAATCGAACTTGTACTGCAGGTCGATCCAGTTCTTCAGCGCACCGTGATAGTTGCCGAGGTGCAGAGCGCCGGTGGGGCGCATGCCGGAAAGCACCCGACGGTTGCTGGCCAGTCGGGTATTGATACTGTTCGCGCTCAATGCCGATCCTTCATCATGTCCTGCCCGAGTGCGCTCTGCAGGCCAAGCGCGAGGGATTCGGGTCCATTCATTCAAGGTCTTGCGAGCGAATTCTCATCTCGCAAGGCAACTGTATTCACCGTCCCCGCGCATTATACGCAGCTTGTCGGTCGGGACTGTGGCTCAGGATCGGCCCAGGATGAGCGCAGGTTCATTCGAAATCGCTGACATCGCCTTTGCCCCTGCGGGCGATCACGGGCGCCGGGCCTTCCAGGTCGACGACGCTGGTGGGTTCGAGCCCGCAATTGCCGCCGTCGATGACGGCATCCACCATCTGCAGCAGGCGTTCCTGGATTTCGCGAGCATCGGTCATGGGGAATTCATCGCCCGGCATGAGCATGGTCGAACTCATCATCGGCTCGCCAAGGGCCGTGAGAATGGCCTGCGGCACCGGATGATCCGGAATGCGGATGCCGATGGTGCGGCGTTTTTCGTTCTGCAGGCGCTTCGGTGTCTCCTTGGTTGCGCCGAGGATGAACGTGTAAGCCCCTGGCGTGAAAGCCTTTAGCGTGCGGTACTGCTGGTTGTTCACGCGCGCGTACTTGGAGATTTCCGACAGGTCGCGGCACACCAGCGTGAAATGGTGGTGACGATCGGTCTCGCGTATGCGCGAGATGCGCTCCATCGCCGCCTTGTCGCCGATGTGGCAACCCAGCGCATAACACGAGTCCGTCGGATAAACGACCACTCCGCCGCCACGAATAATATCGACGATCTGGCCGATCAGGCGGGGCTGCGGGTCTTTGGGATGGATTTCGAGGAAGCGGCTCGGCATAGGCTCGTCTATGATACGCGCCCGTTCCAGCGATGCGAGTGCGATGGCCTTTCTGTTCGAACTGTTTCCGTTGATCGCGTTTTTCATCGCCTACCGGATCGGTGGAATCTATGTCGCGACGGCAGCGATCACCATTGCGGTGGTGCTGCAGGTCGGTTACCGATTGGCGCGAAGACAGAAGCTCACGCCGCTGCAGAAAGCCTCTGCCGTCATCCTGCTGGCGATGGGCGGGCTCACCCTGCTGTTACATGACGACAGCTTCATCCGCTGGAAACCGACGATCTATTACTGGCTGGTCGCGACCGCGCTGATCGTCGGTCAGATGATCACCGGTCAGCCCATGCTGGAGAAAGTCATCGGCGACAGCTTCAAGCTGTCGCACGAGCGCTGGACCCGGCTGTCATGGATCTGGGCCGGCGTGTTCGGGCTGCTGGGCGTGTTGAACCTGTACGTGGCCTACAACTACAGCCTCGATACCTGGGTGACGTTCAAGTTCGTGCTGCTGGGACTGTTCTTCCTGTTCCTCATCGCGCAAGGCTGGTGGATCGTGGCGCGCTGGCAGGGGCTGGATGAAGCTCCCGTCAAACCGTCGGACACGCCGCCAGAGTGAACGCCGTGAACGAAGACCGGCTGCAACGCATACGCACGCACCTGGCGGCGGGCCTCGCGACGGATCAGATCGACCTGATCGACGACAGCCATCGCCACGCCGGGCATGCCGGCGCACGCGACGGTCGCGGTCACTTTCGCGTGCGCATCGTTGCGGAGAAATTCACCGGCCTGCGCTCGTTGCAGCGTCATCAGCTCGTCTACCAGTCGCTCGGCGACATGATGCAGACCGACATCCATGCCCTGAACATCGTCGCGTTGACTCCACAGGAAGCGACCGCGTCGGCCACTTGAGCGACCCGGTCCGGGCACGCTCGCAAACCAGATCATCGAACCCGTTCGCCAATAAGATCATCAATCGAGGACCACCATGAATCGTCGTCATTCCGCCTTTGCGCTGCTCGCTCCCCTGCTGCTGCTAGCCGCGTGCGGCAAGGGCGCAGCACCCGGCGCTGCAGAGCCAGTCGAAAGCGTTGCCACTGTGAACGGCAAAGCCATCTCCAAGTCCGAGTTCGACCTGTACGTTGCCAGTGTGGCGCAGCAGGCCGGCCGGGAAATTCCCGCCGAACAGAAGCCCGAGCTGCTCGATCAGTTCATCGGCATGCAGCTGGCGGCGCAGGCCGCCGAGAAGGCCGGCGTAGCGAAGGAGAAGAAAGTCGAAGACCAGCTCGCGCTGGCGCGGCTCAACGTCATCGTCGATGCGGGCCTGCAGAAGTACCTGGAAGCGCATCCTGTCAGCGATGCCGACCTCAAGCCCGAGTACGACACGCAGGTGGCAGCAATGCCGCATGAATATCACGCGCGCCACATTCTGGTGGAAGACAAGGCGACCGCCGACAGCATCACCAAGGATCTCAAGGCCGGCGCCGACTTCGCGAAGCTCGCCGAATCCAAGTCCAAGGACTCGTCCAGCAAGAGCGGCGGCGACCTGGGCTGGTTCACGCTCGACACCATGGTGAAGCCGTTCGCCGATGCAGTGCTCAAGCTCACCCCGGGCAAGATGACCGACGAACCGGTGCAGAGCCAGTTCGGCTGGCACGTCATCCGGCTCGAAGAGTCGCGCGCGCCCGCGCCTCCGGAGTTCGACACCGTCAAGGATCGCGTCAAGATGCTGGTCCAGCGTAAGAAGCTGC
>JBEVKB010000055.1:0-16869 GCA_040509875.1 Steroidobacteraceae bacterium
TCGGCGAGTTCGATGCTCGCGGAACTGGTGGGCGCATTGTCGCTGGCGCGGGCCGAGGCCGATCCGGAATTGTCCGACGCCATTCTGAGTAATTCGCGCCGCGCATTGAAAGCTAGATTCGGACTCGAGGAACCAGCATGAGCGAAGCATTGAACGGCCTGCAGCAACTCCAGCAATTGATGGCATCGGGCAAGCGTCCCGGCATCGGCGTGAGCCTGGATTTCACGCTGGTGGAGATCGAAGTGGGCCGTGCCGTATTTGAAGGTACGCCCGGTTTGCATGCCTACAACCCGATCGGTTCGGTTCATGGCGGCTACGCGGCCTCGCTGCTGGATTCGGCTTGCGGTTGCGCCGTGCATGCGAGTCTCAGCGCTACGCAGGCTTACACCACGCTCGAATTGAAGATTGCCTATCACAAGGGAATGACCAAGGAGACCGGCCCGGTGCGCGCCGAGGGTCGCGTCCTCAGCATCGGCCGGCGCGTTGCGTTTGCCGAAGCAAAGCTCACCGATGCGAGCGGGCGCCTGTATGCCTCCGCAACCTCGACACTGCTGGTCATGGATAAATGAGCGACACCAGTCTCACTGCCAGCAACAGCATTGCCGGGCCGGTGCCGGCGACCCGATTCACTATCTCGCGCAAGGCAGTGATCGCTGTCGGCGCCGCCGTCTTGGTTGGCGTGCTCGGCGCTGTCTACATCGCCACACCCAAGAGTCGCGTCGCCACCGACAATGCCTACATTCAGGCGGATAGCTCCATCGTCGCGCCGAAAGTGCGAGGCCTGGTGGCGGAAGTGCTGGTGGAACATAACCAAGCGGTGAAGCGCGGCCAAGCGCTGGTGCGAATCGATGCGGAAGAGTTCGACGCGCGTGTCGCAGCGGCTAAGGCGGATCTGCAGAACGCGACGGCGACTGTAGCTGCAGCCGAAGCTGCGTTGCTGGCTCTGGACGCCGAAGAGCAACTCGCGGAATCGAACATCCGTGCTGCGAAAACGTCGATCCGTTCGGCGGATGCGCAGCGTGTGCGGGCTGAAGCCGACAGTCAACGCTTCGACAATCTCGTCGTATCCGGCGCCGTCGCGCGCAGCGATGTCGATCAATACCACGCTGCAGCGATCAGTGCGCAGGCCGACGCGGATAAGAGCCGTGCGCAATTCGATGTGAGCCGCAACCAGGCAGCGGTAACGCGGGCGCGGCGACTTACGCTGCAAGCCACACTCTCTCAATCGCAAGCGGCCGTCGCCCGGGCACAGGCTGCGCTCAATCTCGCTAACCAGGATCTGACTCACGCAACCGTCGTCGCGCCCATCGACGGCGTCGTCGGCGATAGACAGGTGGAGCGGGGCGATTACGTGCAGCCGGGATCGCGCCTGCTTACTATCGTTCCGCTCAGCTCGCTCTATGTCATCGCCAATTTCAAAGAGACCCAGACCTCGCGCATGCTCGCCGGCCAGCCGGTGGAGATCGAAGTCGATGCGCTGCCCGGAGAAACTCTGCATGGCAAAGTGGAGAGTTTCGCGCCCGGCTCCGGCTCGCAGTTCTCGCTGCTGCCCTTCGAGCCCGGCACCGTCAATTTCCCCAAGATCGTCCAGCGCGTGCCGGTGCGTATTCGCTTCGACGCGAACCAGTCGTTGGTGAAGCGATTGAGGCCGGGGTTGTCTACTACGGTCACTGTCCGTGTACGAAGTTGAACGAAGAGAGACTCCTCTTCCAAGCCACCATTCGCCACAATTGGTCAGCACCGCGCCCCAGCCATTCCTGCTGACGTCGCTTTCCTGGCGTGCAATGCCCTCAGGCCAGACCGGTCGCGAGGACAATGCTGATGGATACGCAGACAGAAAATTGGGGATCGCAGAAAACCTCCTGCCGACATGACGCCGCGATGCGCCCGGCACGGCATTGGCCGCCGTCGTCGGCGCCGGCGCCATCGGCTGCAACGAGTCTAGGCAAGCGGCCATCGTGGCAACCGCAAAGCTGGCGCAAGCTGCAGATGGTCTGTGCGTTGGTGCTCCTGCTGGTCCTGGGCACTCGCCATGCGCAAGCTGCGGAAGAGCCGATCGGCGCTGGTACGCTGACATTCAGCACGGAGGGGCAATCGAGCGAAGCGCCGCGCCTGCACACCGATGTCCGCATGGAAGTCAGCGGCAGCGTCGCTCGCGTGGAAGTGCGTCAACGATTCCAGAATACTGGCGATAGCTGGGTCGAAGGCATCTACGCATTCCCGCTGCCGGAGAACTCGGCGGTGGACCAGTTGCGCATGACCATCGGCGGCCGAGTGATCGTCGGTGAGATTCGCGAGAAAGTCGCCGCACGGCAGCTCTATGAACAGGCAAAGGCTTCGGGCCAGCGAGCGAGCCTGGTTCAGCAGCAACGCGCCAACCTGTTCCGCACGTCAGTCGCCAATATTGCCCCGCATGCGGTGATCGAAGTCACCATCGGCTACTTGCAGATCGTCGACCAACAGGCAGGGCGTTACAGCCTGCGCTTTCCTCTAGCTATTACGCCACGCTACCTGCCGCGCAGCTTGACCGAGGGAGCGACGCTCGAAAACCCGTTTGACGCACCCGCCGACCTTCAGCCGCGACTGGAAGATCCGGACGTCTCGCGCCAGAGCGTCAGCATCAGCGTCGATATCGATGCGGGTGCGCCGCTCGACGACGTTCGCAGTGCCTACCACAGGGTCGTCACGACTCAACACGACGGTCGCTACACCGTCAGCCTGGCCGATGAAGTCGCCGCGCCCGAGCACGACTTCGAACTGGCGTGGACACCGGTCGTGCACGGCGCACCGGCCACCGCCATGTTTCGCGAGCACACCGATGCCGGCGAGCACCTTCTACTGATGTTCATGCCGCCGCAGGAGCAGGTAAGTATCGATAGTCCTCGCGAAGTCATCTTCGTCATCGACACTTCGGGCTCGATGGGTGGCGAATCGATCCGCCAGGCGCGCGAGGCGCTGCTCAACGGCCTGGGAACGCTGACGCCGCGCGATCGGTTCAACGTCATCCAATTCAATTCGATCTTCGACACGTTGTTCGAAACGACTGTTCCGGCCACTGCCGACGAGTTGACCCAGGCGCGTCGTTACGTTCGTGGCCTTGCGGCCAGTGGCGGTACGGAGATGCTGCCCGCGATGAGTGCCGCCCTCAATATGCCGTTGAATGGCGAGTACCTGCGCCAGGTCGTATTCATGACGGACGGGGCGATCGGCAATGAAGACGAACTGATGCGCGTCATCAGCCACGATCTCGGCGAGTCGCGACTCTTCATCGTCGGCATCGGTTCTGCGCCCAACGGTGCGTTCATGCGCAAAGCGGCTGAACTCGGTCGCGGCACCTTCACATTCATCGGCTCGACCGGCGAAGTCGACGAACGCATGAGTGGCCTGCTGCGCAAGTTGCAGCATCCGGTGCTGACCAATATCCAGTTCCGCTGGCCCGATGGCGTGTCGCCCGAGAATGTGCCCGCCCATATCGGCGATCTATATGCGGGAGAGCCGGTGGTCGTCACTGCTCGCGTACAGGGTTCGATGCGCGGTGTGCTCACCATCACCGGCACCACGACCGGTGCATGGACGCGGCAGTTATCGTTCGATCGACTGGAGACGCGCAATGGCGTGGCTACTCTGTGGGCGCGGCGGCACATCGATGCACTGATGGATCTTCGCGCGGCCAATGTAGGCGAGGACACCATCCGTTCGCAGGTACTGCCGCTGGCGCTGCGTTATGGCCTGGTGTCGAACTACACCAGCCTGGTCGCCATCGATCGCACGCCAGCGCGACCCGAAGACGCAGCGCTCGATTCACAGCGCATCGCCAACACGAAACCGGAGGGGTCGAACTGGCAGACCGCACCGTTGCCCCAGACGGCGACGTCAGCGGAACTGCAGATGCTGATCGGTATGGCGCTGCTGTTGTTGGCGGTCGGCTTACGCGCTCGGATGGATTGTGGACGGGAGAGGTAGTGCATGAGTATCGGCACACATCGTCTCGTCCAGGTTCTGATTCTCACGCTCGCGCTCACCGGCGCATGGCAGTTCGGCGCGGGCGTCTACATTCACCTCAAAGCACGGCTGGCGCAGCACTTGATCGCATCCGCTTGGACGCGATCGCTGCAAGGCGAGCACCAGGTTCGCCCATGGCCGTGGGCGGATACCTGGCCGGTGGCGCGATTGCAGGTTCCGTCCGACGACATCGATTTGTATGTCCTGGCCGACGCCTCGGGACGCAGCCTCGCTTTCGGTCCCGGCGTGGTCGGCGGCAGCGCTGCGCCCGGAGCGCAAGGCAATGCCATCATCGCCGCACATCGCGACACGCATTTCCGCTTCCTGCGAGACCTGCCGCTCGGAACGCAGCTCAGCGTGCAGACGGTGGATGGCAAAGTCCATCGCTACAGGATCGACGCAGGTCACATCATCGACCTGCGGCGTGACTATCTCGATGTGAATGCGCCCGGGAGTACGCTTACGCTGCTGACGTGTTATCCGTTCGATGCAGTGGTTCCCGGTGGGCCGCTGCGCTACGCAGCCGTTGCAACGCCGCTTTAATTCATCTGCGGGAACAACCCCAACGTGAACTCGATGAACGCCTTGATCTTCGCCGTCGGTTGCCGATGCTGGGGATAGACCACGGACACAGGCCACCAGGCGCCATCGTTCCAGTCGGTCAGCACCGGTTGCAGCAGCCCGGACGCGATCTGGGCCTCGACGGTGAAGTCGAGCGCGCGTACGAATCCGGCGCCGCTCACTGCAGCCACGACTGCGGACTCCGGATCGCTGAAGGCGAGCCGCGCTCCCGGCAACACTTTGTGTTCCACATCGCCCTTGCGGAACACCCATTCGCGCACCTGGTGATTGCCGAGCTTGAACATGGTGATGCAGTGTTCGGGCGCGAGCTGCGTGGGATCCTGCGGCAAGCCGTAGCGCTCGATGAATTCGGGCGATGCGCAGGTGACTCCGCGTAACTGGGCGACCCGACGCGCAATGAGGCTGGAGTCGCTCAGGTTCCCCACGCGCAAAGCGGCGTCGATTCCATCCTGCACCAGGTCGACGACTCGGTCGCTCATGGTCATGTGCACAGTGAGTTCCGGATGTTGCGCGATGAAACGCGGCAGCGCCGGAACCAGGATGCGCCTGCCCAGGGAGATCGGCACATCGACCCGCAGGATGCCGCGAGCCGTGCCACGGGATTCCGTCACCTCGCTCTCGGCCTGGTCGAGTTGACCGAGCGCTACGCGACAGCTTTCATAGAAATTCTGGCCGACGTCGGTCAGGCTCAGCGAGCGGGTGGTCCTGTTGAGCAGCCGCGCGCCCAAGCGTTCCTCCAGGCGTGTAATCGCTTTGCTGATTGCCGAGGGCGACATTCCCAGGGCCTGCGCCGCGGCGACGAAGCTGTGCGCTTCAGCCACCCGCACAAACGCGACGATGTCACTGAAATTGTTCAATTGTTGTCCTTGGGTCAGGTCCTGGAATTGTAGGCTGACATTCGTGACCTCTACGCATGAGTATGGTGGGGTCGCCGGTGGTTTACCGCCGCTCGCCGGCCCCGTAATGTATCTTCCGTGGAATCCGCATCCCGCGGCTCGCAATGAGGTCTGCAATGATTCTGGTGACCGGAGCAACCGGCAATGTCGGCAGCGCCGTATTGGCCGATCTGGCCAACAAGCCTGTGGCGGTTCGTGCTTTCGTGCGCGACCCGGCCCGGCTCAAGGTCCGCGCCGACAATATCGAAGTCGTGCAGGGCGACTTTGCCAACGAGGCTGACGTGCGTCGCGCGCTCGACGGTGTCGAGGTGGCCTTTCTCGCCAGCAATTTCAGTCCGGCGATGGTCGATCTGCAGTCACGCTTCATTGCCCTTGCCAAGATAACGCATGTGAGGCGACTCGTGCACCTGTCAGGTGTGGGTGCGAACATGCAGATCTGTTGTGCTCGCGCCCTGCGCTGGCTCGGACAGCTCGAAGCCACGGCGGCGGACAGCGGCATGACGGTCACACATCTGCGCTCAACGTTCTTCATGCAGAACCTGCTGCAGTTCGCGCCTTCCATCAAACAGTGCGGCGTCATCGCCGGTCCGTTCCGCTCGGCGCGCTGGACCTTCGTCGATGCACGCGATGTCGGCGCCGTGGGCGCAGTCGCGCTATTGGATGAGAAGCACGATGGCCAGACTTTCGTGGTTACCGGCAATGAGTCGCTGAGCTACCAGGAAGTGGCGGAACGCCTCGGTGCGAAGCTGGGCATATCGGTGCGCTACATGGATATCACTGCCAACGAAGCCCGCGGCAAGTTGCAGGCGTCGGGCGCCAACCCGGTGATGATCGAGGCGACGTTGGAATTGTGGGATGCCTGCGCATCGAACCTGATCAATATCGCGCCGACGAGCGTGGTGCAGGATTTGACGGGGAGACCGCCACGGTCGCTGGACGATTTCGTTTCGGATTACCGCAGCCGCTTTTCCTGATCTTTACGTCTCTAACCTCTCCCGCAAGGGCAGAGGTTAGAGAGGTCAGCGCCCTACCGAAATCGCCACGCTGCGGTTATCGCTGTCCACCGTCGTCACCGTCACCGGCCTTCGCCACACTCGCGCGATGTACTCCAGCACCTTGCGGCCCTTGTCGGGGTCGAGGCCGCGGCCGTCGATGACGTGATCGTGCAGCAGTTCCAACTTGCCATCGACGTGAACCTGCACGGCACTGACAGTCGGCGCTCCAAAACCATACTTAGGCGCCAGCATCGCGTCATGCAACCCGGCGAGATCCAGTTCCTGGACCGTCAGCGTGCCGTTCGTCGGTCCCTTGTAGCGGAACAGCTCCAGCTCGGCGGCGAGGTCCGCGGTGAGATGGTTGCGCACGAAGGCGAAGTCGTCGTCTTCGGTCATGATCTTGCGCGCGTAATCCAGGCCTTTCTGCTTGATGATGCTTTCCCAGATGGAGAAGCCCAGGTGATAAGGATTCACCGCCAACGCGACGTTGGCGCCGCTGGCTGTCGGCCTGACCACATCCGAATGGCATTTGATGGCGTCGACATAGGCCGACTGCGGCAGGAAATCCGCTTCACGCAGTAGCCGCGCGTGCCAGTAAGACGCCCAGCCTTCGTTCATGATCTGGCAGGCGAACACGGGGTAGAAGTAGAACGACTCTTCGCGGACCGCGAGGAAAATATCCCGCTCCCAAGGCTCCATGTCAGGCGCGTACTGCGCGATGAACCACAACAGGTCCTTCTCTGGATGCGGCGGAACAGGCGCCCGCTTGGCTATGGTGCTCGCTCGCGGCCGCGCCGTATCCGGTCCCAGCGAGGCATAGCGCAGGGAAAATGAATCGTCCGGCTGGCCGGCGCGTTCCGCAACCATCTCCGGATAACGGGCACGTCGCAGCGCCAGGTCGATGTCGATGTGCTGCTCGAGTGACAGCGCTGCATCGAGCACCGCTTCGACTCGTTCAGCGCCGTGCTCTTCGATGGCACGCCCGATCTGGCGCGCATGAGCCGCTGCCTGTTCGACGATGTGTTCGCCAACCTGCAGCTGGCTGTGTCGGAACAGCATGTTGTTGCTGGAGAAGTCTGCATGGCCCAGCACGTGCGCCGTCACCAGCATGTTCTCGGCAGCGCTGTTGGAATTGGCGAGATAGGCACGGCCGGGATTGCCGGGAAACACGACTTCGAACAGTCGCGACAATCCCATGCGATGCTGGATGAGTTGATAGATGTAGCGCACGCCGAACGACCAGTGCGGCATGCGCACCGGCAAGCCATAGATGGCGATCTCGGTCATGAAGCTTTCCGGCACGACTTCGAACTCGACCGGGTGATACTTCAATCCCTGGCTCTGCGCGAGCTGTTCGATGCGGGCGATGTGATGGCGCCAGTCTTCGGTAGCCACGTTATGCTCCTGCGGCTTGCGTGAAGAAGTGACGCACAGCTCGCCAGATATCGTCGGTGCTGTGTACGCGGCACGCGCCGACATGCGGCTCTTCGTGCGACAAGTCGACGAACAGTTTGCCTATCTCGCTGTCGGGAATGGTCCCGGCCAGCGGCGCGACTTCCAGGAAGCCGGCGTAGTTGCAGTCGCTCGCAACGCTCTGCAGCGCTTCCTGCGCCAGCGGCTGATCGGAAGGAAAGTTCTCGCCATCGGAGGCATAGAACAGGTAGACGTTGTACTGGGCAGGGCTGTAGCGCGCGTCGATGATTTCGCGAACCTTGCGCAGGCCGGCCGAAGCCACCGTGCCGCCCGTGCCGCTGACGCGGAAGAATTCCTCTTCCTGGAATTCCCAGGCATCCGAGGTGTGGGCGACGAACACCAGGTCGAGCTGCCGGTACTGGCGCCGCAGTCCCTGGATGGCCCAGAAGAAAAACGTTTTCGAGATCTGCCGTTCACGCTCGCCCATGCTGCCGGAGACATCCAGCAACAGGATCACCACCGCCTGCATGGCCGGCTGTTCGCGCTTGGCGAGTTGGCGGAAGCGCAGGTCGTCATCTGTGAACGTAGGTGAGTCGTGGCCTTGTGCCGTCTGCACGCCGCGGCGCTTGATCGATTCCTTCATCGACCGGCGACGATCGAGGCGCGCCCGTGCGCCACGACGATCCCAACCTTCGCGAGTCCAATCGGCTTCGCTCGCCTTGCCGGCCTTGGCTTCGAGATTCGGCAACTGCATCTCTTCCCACAGCCAGTCGACGATGTCGTCGATGCGGAATTCCAGTGTGTACTGGATGCCGCCGTCTTCGTTGCCGCCCTGGCCTCGCTTGTCACCCTCCTGTTGCGGCTTGCCGATGCGATCGCCGGGCTTGGCGTGGCCTTGGCCAACGCCCTGTTGATCGTTGGACTGGCGCAAGCGGAAGCGGAAGTGCTCGAGCATGCGCATCGGTACGCGTACCGTGCTCGCGCCGCCTTTGAGTACATCGGCGCCTGCAATGATTTGTGGCAGGTGCTGTCGCACCGCCTCGCGGACTTTCTCGTTGTGCCGCAGCCAGTCGCGGGCGCCCCGCGAAAATAAATCGTACCAGCCAGAATCGCTTGCTCCCGCGTGGCCAGGAGTCATGCCCTTATCGTCGCTCGACCCGTTGTCGCTCATGTGGCTGTCAACCTCTGCAGGGACACCCTCGTCGGTGCGTCCTGCTCATGTTCTGGCCGGATTGCCTTCCTTTACTCCTGTGCCAGCAAAGTCGTCACGTAACTCAGCGCCTCCCGGGCACTGTGCTCGTCGTATCCATACTCCGACGTCAAGCGATCCTGGACCGCGGAAATCTTCTGGCGCGCTTCGACGGCGGGGCGCGCGGCCGAAGGCACCAGCCGCAACACAACGCGACGTTCCTCGAACAGGTACTGTTCGATCGCTTCGCGCATGCGGGAATGGCTATTGAGAGTGAATTTTTCGCTTGTCTTGTAGGCGACCATGGCCTTGCGGACCACCTCCTGGCGGAAAGTCAGCTTGCCCGACTCCGACACCTTGATCTTGTCTTCGACCGAACGCAGGAAGCGTTCGTCGGCGGGGCGGGATTCGCCGGTGATGGGATCGGTCACCTCGCGATGATCGAGCGATGCCTCGACTTCATCCAGGTACTTGTCCAGCAACTGCTGCGCTTCGTCCTCGAACGAAGCAAACAGGGCGCGATGCACGTCTTCCTTCACCCAGCGGTTGTAGAAGTCCTTGCGCGCCAGCACCAGGTAGTCGATCCACTGCTTCTTGTGTTTCGCATCCATGCGCGCGTCGGTTTCAATGGAGTCCTTGAGCGCCAGCAGCACTTCCATACTGGTGAGGCTCTTCTTGTCGCTGCGCGTGATGGCGTTGGAAATCGAGTTGACGATGAAGCGCGGGCTCACACCGGTGAGGCCCTCTTCGGGCGACTCGGTGCGCAGCCGGGAAATTTCGGTCTCGGCCAGGCCTTCGACGCTCTCGCCGGCGTACACGCGAATCTTCTTCGTCGGATCGAGGCCCTCGCGCTCGGACTTGGCGATGCGCGTCAGCACTGCGAACACCGAAGCGAGCTTCAGTGCATGCGGATCGAGGTGCACTTCACGGAAGGCCGGCGCCGATGACACCAGCTTGCCGTAGATGCGCGCCTCCTCGTTGTAGGACAGCGTGTACGGGATCTTCACGATCACCATGCGATCCAGCAGCGCCTCGTTCTCCTTCTCCTGCAGGAATTTGTTGAACTCCGCGAGATTGGTGTGCGCGAGGATGGTCTCGTCGAGATAGATGAGCGGGAAGCGCGACACCTTGACGTTCTTCTCCTGCGTCAGCGTCAGCAGCAGGTAGAGGAATTCGCGTTTGACCTTGAGGATTTCGATCATCTCGAGAACGCCGCGGCTGGCGGCATAGACGGCGCCGGACCATGACCAGGCACGCGGGTCGCCTTCGTCGCCGTATTGCGAAACCTTTGACAGGTCCACGGAGCCGACCAGGTCGGCAAGATCCGCTGTCGTGGGATCGTGGGGTGCGTAGGTTCCTACACCGACGCGGGCCGATTCCGACAGGAACACGCGTTCCACCGGCATACGCAGGAAGTCGCCTTCGAATTCATGATCGAGCTTGGCTCGTGCCCAGGGACTGAGTTCGCCGCGAATGTCTACGCCGTAGGTGTCGCGAAATTCGCCACGCAGGCTGGTTGGAATCAGATTGAGGGGCGACTCATGCATGGGCGAGCCCTGCAGCGCATACACCGCGCCGTCATCGGTATGGCTGTATTCCTCGAGCCCGCGCTTGATGAGAATGGCCATGGTCGATTTGCCGCCCGAAGGCGGACCCAGCAGCAGGAGCATGCGCCGGCCGACATCCGACCCGGCCGCCGCCGCTTTGAAATAATCGACGACACGGCCCAGCGGTTCGTCGATGCCGAACAGCTCGCGCTTGAACAGTTCGCGGGTGCCGGCAGATTCGCCGGTGGTGGCGGACTTGCCGAACCAACTCAGCATGTCCCATAGATATTCGTGGCTGGTGCGCGCCAGCGCCTTGCCGTTGCCGGGCACGACAGTGCGAAGGAATTCACCGAAGGTGCCCGACCAGTGCTGTGCACGGTGGAACCGACTGTACGCGTTCAAGGCCTCGACGAAGTTCTCGCCACGCTGCGAACTCGTCTTGGGGCTGTCTGACTGCATCGAAACGCCCTCCACTGATATGGAATCGTCACCGCATGTCGGCCCACCGCGGCAGGCCACTCGACATCACCATCACGAACGACTCTTTGGAAACTCCCTGCTCCGCACCGGCAGACGTAATCGCTCCCGGCTCATACATAAGGTACGCGTTGCGTGTTGACTCTTTCTGTCTGGTAAGTAACGCAGGCCGCGCTGCTTGGGATTCGAACCCCAGCTCATGACATTGAGACTGTTCCATTCGCGAACATGTTCCCCGGATGTATGCGCCACCGCGGTGCGCAAGCACTGCGGTCAACGTGGGGAGGCAATCGAACGAGAGATCAGAAGGTGGCCGCGACTCGCCGGGAATGGAGTCGGACTGCGCACCGTTGCGCATGCCAGGATGAAGCGTGCGGAACATGACTATTGATTACTCCCTTCCACGCGATCTTGCAATGCAGTTCATGATGCACTTCATGATGGAAAGTGTTGCACGGCGCATGCCAGCGGTAGATCGGTCGTCGGCTCCAGCGGACTTTGCAGGAAAGCCCGGGGAGACAATGTGAAGACCATCACGAGGACAAGCACGCGGGCGATAACATCGCCGCGGCGTATCCTAAGGGGTTCAGCGGGGATTCAAGTTTGCGGGCGCGCCGCAGACGATCGCGCGACTCATCGTCACGCGATCGTCCGGTCCGATCAGGCAGCGGCAGTTACCGTGGCAACGTCGAACTCGATGCCCAGCGCCTCGCGGATGACATCGTCGACCCGTTCGCAGAATACGAACTTCATCTCGCTCTTGACGCTTGCCGGAATCTCTTCCAGGTCACGCCGGTTGCGCGAAGGTAACAGCGCCTTGCGGATTCCCGCGCGATGAGCGGCAATGATCTTCTCCTTGATGCCGCCGACGGGGAGCACCAGCCCGCGCAGGCTGATCTCTCCGGTCATCGCAATGTCGCTACCTACCGTACGCGATGTCAGCAGCGAGACCAGCGACGTGAACATAGCCACACCGGCACTCGGACCATCCTTAGGAATGGCGCCGGCAGGCACGTGAATGTGAATGTCGCTCTTCTCGAATATGGCCGGATCGATTCCCAGCCGTATCGATTGCGCCTTCACCAGCGACAATGCCGCCTGTGCGCTCTCCTTCATCACATCGCCCAGTTGCCCGGTGAGGATCAACCGGCCGCTGCCCGGCACCCGTGTCGACTCGATGAACAGAATGTCGCCGCCCACCGGAGTCCAGGCCAGGCCCGTTGCCACGCCCGGCACGCTGGTGCGCATCGCCACTTCGCTCTCGAACCGCGGCGAGCCCATGATCGGCACGATGTCGTCCACATCGATGGTGGCCTGCGAAATCGTTTCTTCCGCCACTCGCACCGCCACGTTGCGCAGCACCGAACCGATGGTGCGTTCGAGATTACGCACACCGGCTTCCCGCGTGTAGTCACGCGCCAGCTGATGGAGCGCCGCGTCGGTGATATTTGCCTGTTCCGCCTTCAGCCCGTTGGCTTCGAGCTGACGCTTCACCAGGTAACGCCGCGCAATCTGCACCTTCTCCTCCTCGGTGTAACCGGTGAGTTCGATGATCTCCATGCGATCGCGCAACGGGCCGGGGATGGTGTCCAGCTGGTTGGCCGTCGCGATGAACAGCACCTTCGACAGGTCGAACGGCAGACCGAGATAGTTGTCGCGGAACGAGTTGTTCTGTTCCGGGTCCAGCACCTCGAGCAATGCCGACGACGGATCGCCGTGCATGCCGGCGCCGAGCTTGTCGATCTCATCCAGCATCATGACCGTGTTGCGTGAGCCGGCCTTGCGCAGTCCTTGGATGATATTGCCGGGCAACGCGCCGATATAGGTACGCCGATGGCCGCGGATTTCCGCTTCATCGTGGACGCCACCGAGACTCACGCGTGCGAACTTGATCCCGAGCGAACGAGCGATACTCTGGCCGAGCGAAGTCTTGCCCACGCCGGGCGGGCCGACGAAGCACAGGATGGGGCTGCGACCCTGCGGATTGAGCTTGCGGACCGCGAGATACTCGACGATGCGGCGCTTGATCTTTTCCAGGCCGTAATGATCCTCGTCCAGCACGTGGCGTGCTTTCGCGATGTCGATCGATTCGTCATCGAGCTTCGACCAGGGCAACTGGATCATCGTGTCGAGCCAGGCGCGGATCATCGAATACTCACCGCTGGCGTCGGGCATGCGCTCGAGCCGCTTGAGTTCCTTGTTCGCCTGCTCCAGCGCCTCCGGCGGCATGCCGGCTTTGTCGATGGCTTCGCGCAGTTCGCTGATCTCTGCACCGGACTCGCCTTCCTCGCCGAGCTCCTTGCGGATCGTGCGCATCTGTTCACGCAGCAGCGCTTCCTTGTGGCGCTCGTCGATCGATTCGCGGGTCTTCTCTTCGAGCTGGCGCTGCAAGCGCAGTACTTCGATGCGCTTGTTGAGCAACGCGCTGACGCGATCCAGGCGCGTACGCACGTCGGCGATCTCGAGGATCTCCTGCTTCTCCGCCGGCTTCACGTCCATGAAGCTTGCGACCAAGTCGACGAGCGTGGATGGGGACTCCACGGATTGAATGGCGTTGGCCAGTTCCGCCGGCGCCTGGGGCAGCAGCGAAATCGCTTCGCCGGCCTGTCGCTTCAAGTTCAATGCACGTGCTTCGACCTCAGAGCTGACGCTGCTCGCCTCGTTGAGGTACTCGACACGCGCCATCATGAAAGGCATGCCTTCCTGGAAGTCGAGCACGCGGAAGCGACGCTCGCCCTGTACGACGAGGTGATGCGTGCCGTCCTGGCCCGTCACGTAGCGCACGATGTTCGCCACCGTGCCGACCTTGTAGAGGTCGTCGGCCGTCGGCGCCTGCGTGTCCGGATCGTGCTGTAACAGGAAACCTACTTTGCTCTGCGCGCGCACAGCCTCCTGGGCGCCAGCTAGCGAGCGCTCACGATTCATTGCAACGGGCAGCACCGTGCCGGGAAACAGCACGAGGTTGCGCACCGGCAGAATGATCAGCATGTCATCGGAAATAGTGGACATCTTGACGTCGCCCTGTCTGGTAGCGCCGGTGTCCGCACCGGCATTTCGTTCCACGTCACTCATACTTTCTCCGCTTCGCAAATCGCCATCACCGTTCGTTCGCGTACATTCGCTCGCTGCCCCTTGATTACGCTTTGCATTACAGTCGTCCGAGACGCAGCGTCAGGCAGCCATTCACGAAGGCCCGCTCCAGCAATTCATAGCGGCCCGCCGGCAGCGCGATCTGCCGCTCGAAACGTCCGTAAGGAATCTCGAGCCGATGAATGCGCGTGGTATGTTCATTCATGGGTACGGCGCGAACCGCTTCAATGCGCAACGCGCCTTGCGCGATCCGCACCTGCACGCGCTCGGGCGCAACACCCGGCAGCGCGACGCTCACCTCGATATCCGTGGCGCTCGCCACAATATCCACCGGTGGTTCCCAGCGCGGCTGCGACTCGAGCGCCTGGCCGAACCGAAAGAACTGGCGTTGCATGCGCTGCGCCTGTGCCAGCATTTCGCAGGCCTCGGCCCACATCCAAGAATCCGGATTGCGTATCGCCATGAAACACTGCCACTTGTCATTGCCTGCTGTATACGTTGGGACGGGAATGCAGTAGTCAAGCGGCGGACACGCGGCGGCGCAGGCGACGCACACTGCTCAGCGGGTACACTCACGCCGCATGGCCCGCTCCACGCGCCGTGCTAGAACGGAATTTTCCTTGTGCTTCAATGTTTTCAATCGGCGTGTCACCGCATGTCTCATAACCGCTTCGATCCGGCCTTCTACCAACGGTTCTATGCGAACCCGCGCACGCGAGTCACGACGCAAGCGGAGATGAAGCGTCGGGCGGCCGCCATTGCCGTGCTTGTCGCTCACCTGGATGTGCCGGTGAAGCGGATCCTCGATGCAGGCTGCGGGCTGGGCTGGATGCGCGGCCCGTTGCTAGAAGCGTTTCCGGGCGCTGTCTATGTTGGACTGGAGGTCAGCGAGCACTTGTGCGAGCGGCTGGGATGGATCAACGAGTCGGTCGCCACCTATAAGTCACGCTCCGGCTTCGACCTGGTGATCTGCTACGACGTCCTGCAGTACCTCGCCGATAGAGAGGCGCGCCGGGCGCTGGCGAATCTAGGTCGCCTTTGCCGGGGCGCCTTGTACTTTCACGCGCCTACGCAGGAAGACTGGCAAGGCAATGCCGATCTCGATGTGAGCGACGCGGACATTCATCTGCGCGATGCGGATTGGTATCGGCAGCGGTTGGCACGGGGATTTGTGCCGTTGGGGTTTGGCATGCATGTGAGAAAAGGAGTGCCGATCGTGCGGTGGGAGTTGGAGAACGCTCAGTAGCACCCGTTAAGAGTTGCTCAATTCACGAATGTCGTGACCGATGGACGGTTTATCCCTGGGCACGCAAGGAGGACAGTAGCTTCCAACATAAGTGGAAGGAGAGAGAGCGACGCAACAGCGTGTGCTCGATCGCAGGGATAAGTCATGGGGTCATTGAATAATCGTCGATTGGTTGCCGCACAGCGTGCGGTGTTGGTTGCAGCGTCGCTGTTGTTGCCACAGTTGTCGTCCGCGTCGGATGTGGGGCGCGAGCCGGAATTCAGCGGTGTGCGCGTGCAGATAGACAACGATCTGTTCGCAGGTCGCGAGAGCGATCGAGATTACACCGGCGGTTTCGCCGCCACGGTTTCCGGAAGCGCGGCGGCGACGAATCCGCTGTCGCTCAATCCGTGGTTGAGTGAGATCGATACGTTTGTCGGAGCCGATCGTGCGGGTGCCACGGTGTGGCACGCACAGCAGTTCGGCCTGATGGCATTCACGCCGACGGATATCGCCACTTCGCGCGTCCAGCAAAATGACCGTCCGTATGCAAGCCTGGCCTTCGTCGCGAATGGCCGGGTGCAGGTGGAGCCGGGCGATCGGTCCGCGTTGACCAGTACGTTGACGGTCGGTGTGCTGGGCTTGTCGCTGTCGGAAGATATCCAGAATGCCGTGCATGAAGTGGTGGGGTCGCCGCAGGCGCGCGGTTACGACCATCAGATTTCAGCCGGTGGTGAGCCGACAGCGCGCTATACGCTCGCACACCAATATCTGTGGATCGCCAATCCCGCCTCGACACTCGACGTCAAGACGACGGTGCAGGGCAGCGTCGGTTATCTCACCGAAACCAGCGTCGCCCTCTCGGCGCGTGCCGGTCGCTTCGCGTCGCCGTGGTGGAGTTTCGTGCCCGAGCAGACGGACTATATCGGCGCACCCACGCCAGTCGTCGCTCAGTCGGGCTTCGAGATGTATGTATTTACCGGAGTACGCTTGAAGGCGAGAGCCTACAACGCGTTCCTGCAAGGCCAGTTTCGTGACAGCGCGGTGCGCTATTCAGCCTCCGAACTGGAGCCGGTACTTGCCGAGGCGTGGATCGGTGTCGCTACGCAATTGGCTGCATCCACCCAGGCAAGCTACACGCTCAACTACCAGACCCGCGAAGTACGCCACGGTCCCGCCGCGCGCGAAGCGTGGTGGGGAGCACTTCAGCTTACGCACAGTTTCTGATGCGCCGGGGTAGACGCATCCTGTATCAAGGTATTGCCATTGTTTCCTCGACCCCCAACCAGTAAAGCACTGGATCTGCCCGCCCACTCGGCGGGCTTTTTTTGGGCGTGAGGGACACGAACGCGTCCGACCTCAGCGGCGCTTCGCTCCACCTTTGGCAAACGGAGGCGTCTGCTTCGGAATCGAAATGCCCTTCAACCCCGTGTGCTGCGTCCTGAACCGCAAC
>JBEVKB010000056.1:0-7417 GCA_040509875.1 Steroidobacteraceae bacterium
AAGCTGAAATCGAACCTGCAGGAAGTGCGGGCGCGCGGCGGCGAGTTGTTCGTGTTCGCGGATCCCGATTCAGGCATCCAGCCGTCGGATGGCGTCACCGTCATCACCATGCCCAAACACGTCAGCCACTTCCAGTCCTCGGCCGTGTACAGTATTCCACTGCAGCTACTTGCGTATCACTGCGCGATACTACGCGGCACCGATGTAGACCAGCCGCGTAACCTGGCGAAGTCGGTCACCGTCGAGTAGCTCGAACCGTTTTCATCACCAGGATTTCGCTCCATGCAGATTGCACAGGACACCGTCGTTTCCATTCATTACACCCTGACCGACGATGCCGGCGAAACGGTCGACACCTCGGTAGGCGGCGATCCGCTTTTCTACCTGCATGGCAACGGCAACCTGGTGCCGGGGCTGGAGAACGCGCTCGAAGGCAAGCAAGCGGGCGACAAGGTGACGGTCACGGTCGCACCGGCAGATGGCTACGGCGAATACGACAAGAAGATGGTCCAGCGCGTGCCGCGACGCTCGTTCAAGGGCATCGCCGACGTCAAGCCGGGCATGTCGTTCCAGGTGCAGTCGGATCACGGTCCGCGTTCGGTCACGGTGACGAATGTCGCCGGCGACATGGTCACGGTGGATGGCAATCATCCCCTGGCCGGCAAGAATCTGAACTTCGCCGTCGAGGTTCTCGAAGTGCGCACACCTAGCGAAGAAGAGTTGGCGCACGGCCACGTTCATGGTCCCGGCGGCCACCATCATTGATCGTTGGTCGATTGAGACGGCGCACTCCCGGTGCGCACATCTGCGCTGACGCACCAAGCTGATCTATACGGCGCCGCGGCGAATGCTGTGCGGCGTGCGTCTATATCCAAACGGCGGGCGGTCGGGCGGCAGCTATTTTTAAGCACTATTGCGTGTCGGAGCCATGCCCTGATCGGGTCATCGCCTTGTCACAGCTATTGACTACAATGCCGGTTTCAGGCAATGGCATGTTCTGTGCCTGTCTAGTTAGTCACTCAGCTTCAAGGAGATGCTCATGGACCTCAACACGCCCGCGTCGGTCACGAAAAAAACCCGCGCCAAGGCGACGCCCGCCGTCGAGCCTTCGAAAAAGCCGACGCTCACTACGAAAGCCAAACGCGCGCCTAAGAAGGTAGCGCCCGTGGTCGAATCGACGACATTGTCCGATCCGTTCACCGATCTCGCGGTTGAATCCAGCGTCAACTACACAAGCGATCAGCTGCGCTCGCTGATTGCGACGGCTGCCTACTATCGCGCCGCGGATCGCGGCTTCGCTCCGGGGAATGAGGTGGACGACTGGTTGGTTGCCGAGCAGCAGGTGATCGCGAGTCTTTCTTAGACCGCTACCAACTTTTGCTTTCAACCTCTCGCGAAAACACGCGAGAGGTCGAAAGTAGGAGCGATCAGCCCGACGCCGACTGCATCCCATCATCCAGCAGTCCTCTCTCCAGCGCCCGATTGACAGCGCTCAGCACCGCCAGCAACGATGCGGTGACGATGTTCTCGTGAATGCCCGCTCCAAACAGCGTCGCTCGCGCTGACGTCGTGATCTCCACAAACGCCACAGCACGCGCATCGCTGCCTGTGCCAATCGAATGCTCCTCATACGACAACACATCGAACCGGAATCCGAGCGCATCGACCAGCGCATCGATCGGTCCGTTGCCTTCGCCGTGCAATACCGCGCCCTGGCCATGGCAGCGAAGCTTGAGAGTCAGATGCTCCCCTGTCTCACGCGAACTTGTGAGCTGATGCGATCCGTAAGCGTAGACACCCTCCTGGCTGAGGTACTCGCGATCGAACAACGACCAGATCTGTTCCGATCCGAGTTCCTTACCCGTCGCATCAGTCACTGCCTGCACGACCTGGCTGAACTCCATCTGCAGGCGGCGCGGCATCGAGAGGTCGTAGTCGCGTTCGAGTAGATAAGCGATGCCACCCTTGCCCGACTGGCTGTTCACGCGAATCACGGATTCATAAGTCCTGCCGACATCGCGCGGATCGATGGGGAGATACGGCACCTCCCAAGGATCGCCTTCGTTCCTCGCCGCGAAGCCTTTCTTGATCGCATCCTGGTGCGAGCCAGAGAACGCCGTAAACACGAGGTCGCCGACATACGGATGCCGCGGATGAATGGGTAACTGGTTGCAGTGCTCGACGCAGCGCGCCGCTTCATTGATGTTGGAAAAATCCAGCCCCGGGTGCACGCCCTGCGTGAACAGGTTCAACGCCAGAGTCACGATATCTACATTGCCCGTGCGCTCGCCGTTGCCGAACAGCGTGCCTTCGATGCGATCGGCGCCGGCCATCACCGCGAGTTCCGCAGCCGCGACCGCAGTCCCGCGATCGTTATGCGGGTGCACCGACAGTACGATCGATTCGCGGTCGCGGATGTGCCGTCCGAACCATTCGATCTGGTCGGCATAGATATTCGGCGTTGCCATCTCAACAGTGGCGGGCAGGTTGAGAATGACTTTACGCTGCGGCGTCGGCTGCCACACTGCGTTGACCGCATCGCAGACCTCGATGGCGTAATCCAACTCGGTGCCGGTGAAACTCTCGGGGCTGTACTCGAACGTCCATTGCGTCTCGGGCTGCTTCAGCGACTGCTCGAGCACGCAGCGTGCGCCCTTCACCGCGATATCGAGAATCCCCTGCCGGTCGAGCCCGAAGACCACGCGCCGTTGCAGGGTCGATGTCGAGTTGTAGAGATGAACGATCGCGCGCTGCGCGCCACGCAACGATTCGAATGTGCGCTCGATGAGTTCGGGGCGTGCCTGTGTCAGCACCTGGATCGTAACGTCGTCGGGTATCAGGCTGTGCTCGATGAGTTCGCGCACGAAATCGAAATCCGTCTGCGACGCTGCGGGAAAACCGACTTCGATTTCCTTGAAGCCGGTCTTCACCAGCAAATCGAACATGCGGCGCTTGCGTGCCGCGTCCATCGGTTCGATGAGGGCCTGGTTGCCGTCACGCAGATCGACACTGCACCACGAGGGCGGCGCGGCGATGACTTTGTCGGGCCAGGTGCGGCCTTGCAAAGGAATCGGCGCGAAGGCGCGATATTTCACTGTGGGGTCGATGGCCATGAGCTTGAATCCTGTATCGAGAGCTGCGAATCGCGCAGGCGTGAAAGTCCGTGCCGTGCATGAAGCCAGCTGGGCAAAAAATCGGGTTGTTAGATCGTGCGCCGGATGGGCGCGGGGGATGGTTGCGTGCGTCTAGCGACGCAGGTGCAGGCGCGCACCCAGCATCCGGCCGCCGAGAATTGGCAAAGCGGATTGTTGCTGGGGAGTGCGCATAAACCGAATCTAGCAGCAGTGTCGGCGATACTGCAAGCTCGCCGCCCGCGGCTTTGCTGCTTTTGCGGCAGGTACAGGCGATTTCCAGGTCGGGTCGCGGCGGAACCGCACCACGCACTGCGGTGTTGCACTCTCATGAAAGCAAAAGGAAAACAAACTGCCGCGCTGAGCGCCTGGGCGCCGCTCCGCACTTGGCGGATCGCTCCGCTGATCCTATCGGCCGTGGTCATCTGCTTGACAGGTTTTGACATGGCCGTGGCGCAGACGGCGGATTTCCAGATCGTGTGGGTCGTCGTCGGCGAGGCCGAGGCCAATGCCGGCGGACCACCGGTTCGCGCCGGACGTCACGTATTCATGGCGTCGGACCTGATGGCGCTGTCGATGAAAAATGTGAAGGTCGCGCGTGTCGATGTCGCGCCTGCCGTATCGCAGATAACGACCGGCCAGCGGCTGTGCATTTCGTCGCTGACAATCACTGCGTACGCGCCCGGAGCCGAAGTGCTGAAAAGCGCGCCCTTGTCCGTCTCGGTACGCCAGGATCAGAAACAGAAGCTGGCGTTGATGCGGGATAAGAAGGATGTCTGCGTTACGCCCAACGCCGTGGGCGAATATCCCATCCGTTTTTCTAGCTTGCTGCCGGCAGCTGACGGCACGACACGTGGATCACAGATTTTTCTGCGTGTCAGCGCGCCGAATGCTCCGCACACGGCAGCGACGAAGCCGTAAGCGCTACTCCGGCGTCGACGGCTCTTCCGCCAGCCCCATCTCTTTCCGCCAGTTGCGCGTGCGATCGCCGAACACCAGGAAATGTGGATTCAACAGGCTGTCGCGAGTGTTGTAGCGCAGAGGCGTGCCATCGATTTCGATGACTGCCCCGCCGGCGGCGTTGACCACTGCCTGTGCCGCCGCCGTGTCCCATTCGCTCGTTGGCCCGAAGCGTGGATAGAAATCGGCGCTGCCTTCGGCGATCAAGCAGAACTTCAACGAACTGCCTACACCCACCAACTCGTAGGGTTCGAGGCGCGACAGATACCGCTCCTCTTCAGCGCCGCGATGCGAGCGACTGCCGACGACGCGCAAAGTAGACGGCGCTTGCTCGCGAACGCGGATCGGCGTCGCCGATTGTTCCGCGATCTGCCGAAACGCGCCACCGCTACGCGAGCCCATGTAAACCGTGTGTCGAATGGGAACATAGACCACGCCAAGAATCGGCACATGCTGATCGATCAGCGCGATGTTCACAGTGAATTCGCCGTTGCCTGAGAGGAATTCCTTGGTGCCGTCCAGGGGATCGACCAGCCAGTAGCGCGACCAGGTCTTGCGTACTTCATACGGGATGTCGCTGGCCTCTTCCGACAGCACCGGCACATGCGGCGTGATCGAGGCGAGTCCATCCATGATGACCTTGTGCGCGCGCAGGTCCGCAATCGTGAGCGGCGAGGTATCCGTCTTGCGCGTGACTTCCAATGGATGCCCGTAGACCTCCAGGATCTTCTCACCCGCGCGCCTCGCGAGTTCGGCAATGGATGCGATCAATGCAGCGGGCAGGTCGTCGCTCACAGGCCCGACAACTCATCCGACGGATACAGGATGCCGGCATCGAGCAGCACTCGCAGGATCTGTTCGGCCGCCGCTTCGGGCGAGAACAACGCAGTGCTCAGATGAATCTCCGGCTTATCCGGCGGTTCGTAAGGCGAATCGATGCCGGTGAAGTTCTTGAGCTCGCCGCGCCGCGCCTTCTTGTACAGGCCTTTCGGATCGCGCCGCTCGGCTTCTTCGATGGGCGTATCGACGAACACTTCCAGGAATTCACCGGGCTGCACCAGCTCGCGTGCGAGCTGCCGTTCCGAACGGAACGGCGAAATGAACGACACCAGCGTGATCAGGCCGGCGTCGACCATCAGCTTGGAGACTTCGGCAACGCGCCGGATGTTTTCGACGCGATCCGCATCGGTGAAGCCCAGATCCTTGTTGAGGCCATGGCGCACGTTGTCGCCATCGAGAATATAAGTGTGCCGTCCGAGCGCGTGCAAGCGCTTCTCCACCAGGTTGGCGACGGTCGATTTACCCGAGCCCGACAAACCGGTGAACCACAGGATGCATGCACGCTGGCCCTTCAGCACGGAACGCGCGCTCTTGTTCACATCGAGCGCCTGCCAGTGAATGTTCTCGGCCCGCCGCAACGCGAAGTTGAGCAGCCCGGCGCCCACCGTGTCATTGCTCAGCTTGTCGATGAGAATGAAGCCGCCGGTCTCGCGATTCTCGCCGTAGGTGTCGAAGGCGATGCTGCGATCCAGGCTGAGATTGCAGACGCCGATCTCGTTCAGCTCCAACTGCTTCGCCGCGAGCTGCTCCAGCGTGTTGACGTTCACCTTGTACTTGGGCGCGGTGATGCTCACCGTCACGGTCTGCGCGCCGATCTTCAGCAGGTAAGGCCGACCGGGGAGCATGGGCTCTTCGTGCATCCAGATGATGGTCGACTGGAACTTGTCGGCGACACCGGCCGGCGAGTCGCTCGCCGAGATGACATCGCCCCGACTGATGTCGATCTCGTCCGCCAATGTCAGCGTGACCGACTGGCCCGCGACCGCTTCTTCGAGATCGCCGTTCTGCGTGACGATGCGTTCGATGCGACTCTGCCGGCCCGACGGCAATGCGCGAATCGTCGCGCCCCGCCGAATCGTGCCGCTCGCCACGGTGCCGGCGAAACCGCGGAAATCCTGGTTGGGTCGGTTCACCCACTGCACTGGCAACCGGAACGGCTTGCTCTGCAGATCGTCCTCGATCTGCACCGACTCGAGATAACCCATCAAGGTCGGTCCGTTGAACCAAGGCGTCTGTTCGCTGCGTTCGAGCATGTTGTCGCCACGCAGGGCCGAGAGCGGGATCGCGACGATGTCTTCGAGGCCGATGTGCTTGGCGAACGCCCGGTAGTCTTCGAGAATGGTGTCGAACGCTTCCTGCGAGAAACCCACCAGGTCCATCTTGTTGATGGCCAGCACCACGTGACGAATGCCGAGCAGCGACACGATATAACTGTGTCGTCGCGTCTGGGTCAGCACGCCCTTGCGTGCATCGATGAGAATGATTGCAGCGTCCGCAGTGGATGCGCCCGTCACCATATTGCGCGTGTACTGCTCGTGCCCCGGCGTGTCGGCGACGATGAACTTGCGCCGATCGGTGGAGAAGAACCGGTAGGCGACGTCGATGGTGATGCCCTGCTCGCGCTCCGCGGAGAGTCCATCGACCAGCAGAGCGAAATCCAGTTCGCCGCCCTGCGTGCCGACTTTCTTCGAATCCGCTTCGAGCGCGGCGAGCTGGTCCTCGAACACCATCTTGGAGTCGTAGAGCAGCCGGCCGATCAGGGTGGACTTGCCGTCATCCACGCTGCCGCAGGTGATGAATCGCAGCAGGCTCTTGTGCTCGTGCGACTTCAGGTATGCCTGGATGTCGCTGGCGATCAGGTCGGATTGATGTGCCACGGTTAGAAATATCCTTCCTGCTTCTTCTTCTCCATCGAGCCCGAACTGTCGTGGTCGATGACCCGGCCCTGGCGTTCCGAACTCGTGGTCAGCAGCATCTCCTGGATGATGGCCGGCAATGTCTCCGCCTCGCTTTCCACCGCTCCCGTGAGGGGATAGCAGCCCAGCGTGCGGAAACGCACCCATTTCATTTCCGGAATCTCGCCGGCGCCCAGCGGCATGCGCTCGTCATCGACCATGATCAAGGCGCCGTCGCGCTTCACCACCGGCCGTTGCTTGGCAAAGTACAGCGGCACGATCGGGATATTCTCCAGGTAGATGTACTGCCAGATGTCCAGCTCGGTCCAGTCCGACAAAGGAAACACCCGCAGGCTTTCGCCCTTGTTCTTGCGTGCGTTGTACAGGCGCCAGAGTTCCGGGCGCTGCCGCTTGGGATCCCAGCGATGCTGTGCCGAGCGGAACGAGAACACTCGCTCCTTGGCGCGCGACTTCTCCTCGTCTCGCCGCGCGCCGCCGAAGGCTGCGTCGAATCCATGCTTGTCCAGCGCTTGCTTCAGGCCCTCGGTCTTCATGATGTCGGTGTGGACCGCCGACCCGTGCGTGAAGGGG